>WTHO01000220.1 GCA_011523115.1 Halieaceae bacterium
GTCTTGATCAAGCGCCAGCAAAGACCCTCGTGGTGACAGAGACTCGAGGATACGGGTAGCGTGCCCGCCCCGGCCAAAAGTGCCATCCACGTAAGTACCATCTACCGATACCATCAATGCTGCGATCGCCTCTTCAAGCAGAACCGGCCTATGCCCCCGGTCCATCAAAGATTGAGTTGCATCAGTTCCGCCGGCAGCTCCCCTGATGAATCAGTGGACAAAGCGGCTGCACACTCCTGCTGCCACAAGTCTTCCGACCAGATTTCTAGCTTGTTGCCCTGACCCACCAGCACCGCCCGTCGATCGAGTTGCGCGTATTCCCTCAGGGCCGGAGGCACCAATACTCGGCCACTACCATCCAACTGCAGATCGCTGGCATAACCCAACACCAATCGCTGAAAGCGTTTCACTGCAGGGTTAAGCGCGGGCAAGGCCTGAACGTCACTTTCAATGCGCTCCCACTCGGGCAATGGATACAAGGCGAGGCAGGGCGTTTGGGTATCCACGGTGAGTACGATGTGGCCTTCGCTCAGCACCGACAGCAACTCGCGCTGACGTGAAGGGACGGCCATACGACCCTTCGCATCCAAATTGATGTGCTGTACGCCACGAAACATAAGGCTGCGCCCACGGACTCCCGCTTAACTCCACAAAATGGAATTAATTCCCACTTTGCGCCACTTTTCGCCACTATACGCTCCGCTTTAGAGACCGGTCAACGGCGAAACAGAAAAAAACGTGGGTTTTCAGTGTCTTACCGCTCCACTTCTTCGTTGCAGAGCATCCGCGAGCCAGCCCAGAAATACTCTGTAAAACAGATTATTAAATCCCAATGAGAGGTTTTGTCTTAAGTTATATTCTTATAGAGAATATATTAATATTTTTATAAATCTAATTGATCTAAATGTAATTCCGACCAAGGGGCTTGCAAGCCCGCAGTGGCCGCTGAGAGGGTCATTGGTCATCAATATCCCCCAACGCCATGATCAGGGACAGCGCCGAGCGGGCATGGGCCCGGGGTCAAACTGGCCCGCGCGATTCACGATCGGGGACTGCTAGTGGACTACTAACAGTGGACTGATAAAGGCGCCCCCCCTAGGGGGGGCTGGTGGAGTCGGTCGATAAGCCGGGTTCTGTCGTGGACGATCATTCATCTGCGACGAACGTCACCGTTCGCCTGAAGCGACCTACCCGAATCCGCCGAGGGTCACGGCACTGGATTCCTATTTGGTCTTGCTCCGAGCGGGGTTTACCATCGCCACGGCTGTTACCAGCCGCGCGGTGCGCTCTTACCGCACCTTTTCACCCTTACCTGCAAGCAGGCGGTTTCCTTTCTGCTGCACTTTCCGTAGGTTCGCACCCCCCAGGCGTTACCTGGCGCTCTGACCCGTTGGAGCCCGGACTTTCCTCTGCTGCAACGCAGCAGCGATCGCCTGACCAACTCGCTCGCGAGGGTAGCCGCTTACCTGTGGCACCGCAAGCTCAGGCGTCTCTCCGATGAGTGATGAGCCACTGATAAAGCTCCCGCGCCGGCATCCCCGTCATATCAGCCACTAATGCAGCTGCACGACGAGGCGGCAGCTCACTCGATAAACGCTCTAGCCAAGCCGCTGTCTCAGGCGTCATTTCTGCCTGAGTTGCATCGAGACCGGTAACCAGAATAACGGCCTCTCCCCTTTGCTGGTTGGGATCCCCTGCCACCAGCTTGCTGAGTGCTGAGAGCCGATCACGGAGAATCGTTTCATGGCGCTTGGTCAGTTCCCGGCACACCGCGGCTTCGCGGTCTCCGAATTCACTGCTTATCGCATCGAGCGTCGCCGACAATCTGCGCGGAGACTCGAAGAAAATAAGCGTCGACTCGATAAATCTAAGCGCTCTCAGGCGCTGCGCGCGTTGTCCCGACTTCGCGGGCAAGAACCCCTCAAAATAAAATCGGTCAGAGGGCAAACCCGCCGCACTCAACGCGGAAGTAACGGCACTTGGGCCGGGAATCGGCACAACAGGGACGTGCTCTCGCTGACACGCGGCAACAAGCCGATACCCCGGGTCAGATACCAGAGGCGTGCCCGCATCCGAAATCAGAGCCACAGCGGCACCCGAGCGCAATCGTTTCATCACACGCTCAATGTCCGCGGCGCTGCTATGGTCGTGATAGCTCACAAGCGGCGTACGCACGTCATAGTGCTGAAGTAGCTTGGCGGAGTGCCGAGTGTCTTCTGCGGCGATCACGTCCACCGTCTTCAAAGTCTCGACAGCCCGCAACGTCATATCATCTAAATGACCAATCGGTGTCGCAACTACGTAAAGGCACGCTGACAAAGTTACCCCTCCCATTTGGGCCTTCACGGGCCCGCTTGCGGCTATACTGCCGCGATGAAGGCGAATGGTCACCCTCTTCGAAGCGTCTCCTTGGCGACATCGCCGGGCCGCGCGAGCCCGCATCTCGGCACCCTCGCGGCGCCGAACTTCCCCCGGTGTCTCGCGATTGCACTGATGTCGGCATTTCTCGCGGCCTGCGCGGGTACCACCACCGAAGTCACTCGCCCGCCCGCCATCACCGGTCCGGGCAACGAATCACAGCCATTGCCCGTTGAGGGGGAACTGCTTGACTTGGAGGAAATTGAGCGCCTGACCGAGGTGGCGATCTCCGACTCCTTGCTGCTCGCCCGCCACGAACGGGAGAGATTGATCTCCGAGCAATCCGGCGCATCGACACTGGTTGCGATAGACAGCCGCCTGGCATGGCTGGCCGGAGATATGGAAACTTGGGCATCGCTTCTTGAAACACTGGCGAAAGACAACAGCGAAGCCGTTGACTTTGTTTTGCAAGAGAGAATCAAGCAAGCCGCTCTGGCCGAGGAGTGGATTCCTGCAGCGCAGCTACTGTTCGAATACATCTCAAGAAAACCCCGGACCCGGCACCGCGCTGCGCTCAGCGATCGGCTGTTCGCCTATCTTCTCCGCGCGGATCAGGCAGCCCTGCAAGCGGAGCGCGCGCGCACGAGCAACGCTGCGTGGCAACAATGGTTGGATATGCAGATAGCTTATCGTCAGGGGCCCCGTGACTTCGCAGTCTGGCGCGACGAAGGCAACTTGCTGCCCGAGCAGCCAGTCGCTCCGGGTCACCTCGCAAAGGTAAGCGGGTCGCCCGCCATCCAATCCATTGCCTTGCTACTGCCGCTCAGTAGCAGCCTGGCAGGCGCCAGCGAAGCGGTTATCGGCGGCGCCATGAGCCAACTGTACCGACTGTTTCCAGATCCCAACCGCCGGCCCGCTATCGTGGCGATCGACTCTGATCAATACGATGATGCGGCCTCGGCCTATCAGGGCGCCATAGACAGTGGCGCGGACATGGTTATCGGCCCCCTCACCAAAACCGGTGTCACTTCGCTTTCCCAACTCCCGAATCGAGCAATACCGATCATCGCACTCAACCAGATCGAGGACCTTTCCTCACACAATCCGCAACAATGGCTCAGCTTTAGCCTGTCGCCAGAAGACGAGGCACGACAGATCGCGGACATCGCTTTCGGCCAATCCTGCCGAGAAGCGATCGCGGTCGGCATGGACAACGCGCGTGGACGAAGACTGTTCGACGCTTTCAAGGCTCGGTGGGGTGAGCACGGAGGGAGATTACAAGGAGCACTCTTGGTGGACGACCCTGCCGACACCAACCAAGCCATGGGCAAACTGCTGGGATCGGGCTCAAGTGACAATCGTATCCGAGCCATCGAAAGCGCCTTCGACCTACCCATTGACGCTCGCGGCAGAGGCCGCAGCGATTTCGGGTGTATTTTCATGTTGGCGCCCGATCCTGATGTCGCGAGAACCTGGCGGCCGCTCTTGATCTTTCATATGACTGGCGACATTCCAGTATTCGCCACCTCGGCGATCAATGATGGGCTCAAGGATCCGCGCAACCGCGACTTGAACGGCGTTCTGTTTCTCGAAGCGCCGGCAATGCTCCCTCCGGGAAATAGCGACCGCCTGGGGCGCCTGAGGGCATTAGGCAAAGACGCCCTGACACTCGCACAGCACTGGGAACAGATTGAGACCACCGAGCAGTGGGTTTTGCGGGGAGAGACCGGATTCCTGCGTCGCCGCCCTGATGGATCGATCGAGAGAGCACTCGAACTGGCTACTTTTGATGGTGCAGAAGTCCAGCCGCTCCGTTTACGATAATAGACTGGGACGGTTAAAGAGTGACTTGTGGACTCCACCGGGCGCAGATGGGAACGACGCGCAGAGCGCTTTCTCAGGGGGCATGGCTTGACGACCATCGCCAGAAATTTCTCGGCCAAATGTGGGGAGATTGATCTGGTGATGCGAGACCGTGATCACGTGGCGTTTATTGAAGTGCGCTATCGCGGTCGTTCACGCTTCGGTAATGCCGCCAGTAGCGTGACGCTCAAAAAACAGCAAAAAATTGTGCGCTGCGCGCAACTGTTTTTGCAAACGTTTCCCAAATGGGCGAACCATCCTTGCCGGTATGATGTGATCGCTTATGATAGCGACGGGGGTATCGGAGAGCCTGTTTGGATCCGCGCCGCGTTCCAATAATCTTCTGTTTGAGCACTGCACCGACCTTTAAGTGGACCTTTACCCAGCCATATCCGAATTTTTCCAACGGCACCTCAACGCCGCCAGCCTGATGGTGGATGAGATAGCGGGCCCTTTGGCCTCCGCGGCGGAGCTGGCAGGCGCGGCCATCCTGCAGGATCAGAAGTTGCTCAGCATTGGACTTGGTGCTGACTGTGCAAGTGCTACCGTGTTTGCGAGCTTGCTGCACCAAGGCGTTCTCAGGGAACGGCCCGCCTTGCCTGTTGTCGAAATCGCAGCGCATCAGATCGAATCTGTTAATGTTGGTGTCAGCTGGGCAGGCCAGCGAATACAGGCGCTGGGACAGCCCGGTGACGTCGGGTTTGTCTTCGCCGCCTTGCTAAGCAACGCAGACATCCAGCGCTTGAGTCAGACAGCAGAGCAGCGGCAAATGCAATTGGTCTGGTTTGGTAACCGCGGACCCGGCTTGAACATCAACGCCAATGACGAGGAGATAGAGACCCGCGTGGCCCTCAACATGACGCTGGCAATTTGTGCCGCGCGGTTGATCGACATCCACACATTCGGGCCAATGGAGGGCAGTAAATGAAAAACTTCAGGTGCTATGTAGTGATGCCACTGCTACTGGGAATGATCAGTGGCTGCGGCTCCATCATGTCCAGCGCGGGTGCGGGCCCCATTGAAGAGGACCCGGGTGAACGCACTTTCGGGCAGCAAATGACTGACGAAAGCATCGAAACCAAAGCGAAAGTCAACATTAATGCCGCAGACGAGGGTTACGACGCGGCCCACCTGAGCGTCGTCTCGTTCAACGGCTTCGTGCTTTTGGTCGGTCAGGTCCCCTCCGAGGAGCTCAAGACCCTCGCCACGGACGTCGTGCGGAAGATCGAGGATGTCCGACGGATTTACAACGAGTTGGAGGTGGGTGAAGCAACAGGCGCGGGCGCGCGCACGAATGACACATGGATCACGACTCAAGTGAAATCAAAGTTACTAGCCAGTTCAGACACCCCCGGACGTCGAGTAAAGGTAGTGACCGAAAATAGCGTCGTTTACTTGATGGGGCTGTTAACCGAAGCGGAAGCGGAGAGAGTCGCCCTTGAGGCGGCCGAAGTCGGCAGTGTTGAGCGGGTTGTGCAACTGTTCGAGCTGATTCCAGCGCCCCCTATTTAACAACCTTCAAACTGGGCCTGCTTCGGCTCGCCGGGGGGTCGGGCGGGGTGTCAGGCTCCTCTGCGGTATCGAACACCATACCCTGGCCGTTCTCCCTCGCGTATATCCCCAAGATCGACTTGATAGGCACTGTGATATCAGTGGCGACGCCGCCAAAACGCCCGTTGAAATAAATGTACTCGTTACCCATATCTAGGCCCACCACTGCGGTGGGAGAGACATTCAGAACGATTTGCCCATCGCTAACATAGGCCTGCGGTACCTCCACACCCTCTATCTCGACGTCGACCAGAAGATGCGGCGTGCAATCGTTGTCGACTATCCACTCATAAATCGCGCGGATGATATAGGGGCGGCTGGAGTTCAAGTGAGAACGGGGCCCTAGGGGCGCATCTCTCGCTCTTGTACCGACAAACTCTCCTGAAAGGATTCTCGACTGAACAGTCGATCCATGTAGTCCAAGAGCGGTTTGGACTGCTTGCTGGGGCGGATATCGACACCGAGTGAGGGCAGCCGCCAAAGGATCGGCGCCACACAGCAGTCAACTAACGAAAATTCCTCACTCATGAAGAAGGGCTTCTCAGTGAAAATGGGCGCGACCGCTACAAGGCTCTCCTTGAGTTCCTTGCTGGATTTACTGACTACATTATCACTCCGAGACGACTGTATCGCGTCGACAAGGGCGGCCCAATCACGCTCAATGCGATAAACAAAGAGTCGACTCTCGGCCCTGGCCACGGGATAAACCGGCAACAGGGGCGGATGGGGGAAACGCTCATCCAAGTATTCCATCATGACCTTCGACTCGTATAGGACCAGTTCGCGGTCCACGAGGGTCGGCATCGTGTTATAGGGATTGAGGTCTCCCAACTCGGCGGGCACAGCTCCCGACTCGGACTCAACGAGCTCTACAGTCACGCCTTTCTCCGCAAGTACCAGCCTTACGCGATGGCTGTAATGGCTCGTATTGTCTGAGAAAAGAGTCATGGAGGATCGCTTGGAAACGATCCCTGAGGCATCATCTGACATAAGATTTCAACTAACTAACGGGTCGCAGAGTGTACCACTCTATTGGGGGCAGAAGATGCCCCCGGCCAGTTTGCGCGTGTTCAGTGCACGTCTTTCCAATACTCGCGGTTAAGCAACCACGCGAAAATGAAAAAGACCACTAAAAACAGCAGCACGTATGTGCCGATCCGTTGCCGATCAGCTTTAAACGGTTCAGCGGTGTACGCGAGAAAATTGACCAAATCGTAGATGGCACCGTCGAACTGCTCAACAGACATGGCGCCGGCTGAGGCCATGCTCATTGTTGCGCACTGACTGGCTTTGGCAGCGGGCAACCCAGCGTCATCAGCGCAAGCGGCCAAGCCTTGCAACTCCATCAGTACATGGGGCATGCCGACGTTGGGATAAACCCGGTTATTCACGCCATAAGGACGTGCCTCATCCTCATAAAAAGCGCGGAGATACGTGTAGAGCCAATCGGGCTGCCTTGACCTCGCGACCAGAGTCAGATCTGGAGGGGTTGCACCAAACCACACTTTCGCCTCGCCCTTGTCCATGCTGTTGGACATAAGCGAGCCAAGCTTGATTTCGGGATCAAAGACCAGGTTTGCTTTGTAGAGGTCCTCGGGTATCCCCAAATCTCTGGCCACGCGGTTGTGTCTGGAATATTGGAGCGAATGACACCCCATACAATAGCTGGCATAAAGGGCGGCCCCTCGCTGTAACGAGGGTTGATCCGATGGATCAGCCTCAAAAGCATCACACGGCATCGTGCCGCAGTCGAACGCGGATTCCGCACCAACCACTTTGAGCGGCACGAATGCCAGCGCGCCAACGAAGGCCACCGTAGCGAGCCCCTTCCAGAGACCCATACCACCATCCATTGTGACCCGCTCTGGTTCTGGCTTGGTTCGGTCCAGACGGGACCACCACGGCATAGCCAAAAAGAACAGGAAGTAAAATATGGTACAAATCTGAGCGAGCACCGTTCTCTCCGGAGTCGGTGACTTGACACCCAGCACACCCAAAATGATGAAGGAGGCAACGAAAAGCAGCAGCATCACCCTGTTCAACATACCGCGGTAGCGCCACGAGCGAACCGGGTTTCTGTCGAGCCATGGCAGCGCAAACGGGATCACCACCGAGATTGCGAAGAACACAAAGCCCCAAAACTTGTCAGGCACAGCACGCAGTACCGAGTAAAAGGGCGTGAAATACCACACGGGTGCTATGTGCTCGGGCGTCTTGAGACCATTAGCTTCCTCAAAGTTAGCGTATTCGAGGAAGAACCCGCCCATTTCTGGAGCAAAAAACAATACGGCGCAGAAGAAAAACAGGAATACGGCAATGCCCTGCACGTCATGTACCGAATAGTATGGATGGAACTTAATGCCGTCGAGCGGCACGCCATCTGGCCCCTTGTTCTTCTTGATCTCAACGCCATCCGGGTTGTTGGAACCCACCTCGTGTAGCGCCAGAATATGCAATACAACCAAGGCAAGCAGCACTATCGGCAATGCGACGACGTGCAAGGCAAAAAACCGGTTCAACGTGATGCCGGAGATCAAATAGTCTCCTCGGATCCACGTCACAATATCTTCGCCCACCACGGGAATGGCGCCAAACAGGGAAATAATGACCTGCGCACCCCAGTAGGACATCTGGCCCCATGGCAAGACGTAACCCACAAATGCCTCCGCCATCAGCACAATGAAAATCAGCATGCCGAAAATCCAGATCAACTCTCTCGGCTTTTTGTACGAGCCATACATCAACGCTCGCATCATATGCAGGTAAACCACGACAAAAAACGCAGAGGCGCCGGTGGAGTGCATGTACCGAAGCATCCATCCATAATCGACGTCGCGCATGATGTACTCCACCGAAGCGAAAGCCTCTTCCGCGGAGGGGGTGTAATTCATGGTAAGCCAGATACCGGTTAACAACTGGTTAACCAGCACCAGCAAAGAAAATACGCCGAAGAAGTACCAGAGGTTAAAGTTTTTGGGCGCGTAATACTCGCCCATGTGAGTGTTCCACGTGCGAGTCAGGGGTAACCGCTGGTCAATCCATGACATTAAACCCGTCAATGCTTTTTCCATCAGACTGCCTCCGCGTCAACGCCAATCACCAGCACGCTGTCGCTCTCGTAGGAATAAGGGGGAATTTC
>WTHO01000129.1 GCA_011523115.1 Halieaceae bacterium
ACCGACTCCCAGATGGACCACGTATGACGCGGCGGCATTCGAGATTCCGCCCCCGAATCATGTGCCTATGACTGTTCAGCAGCGAGTTTATTCCTCGCCCATATGGTACGAACCCCCTAAGGTGGGTGCGGGCTCAGGTTGCCGGGGTTAGCGCCGACCAGTCTATGAGGGAGCCGCATCGCTGCCCGCCTCGCCGAGCTATGACCTATTGGCGTGACGTGCTCAGATCCTGCGCGCCACTCTGCCTTATGATCTTTTGCGCATGTGATCCGCTCATGGGCCGAGTCACATATCTTTCCAGTCCCCAACGCTCTCAAATGCATCAGATACCCGGAGCACATCGATGTCGCGGTATCGCCTGCCAATGACCATGAGGCCGATGGGTAAGTCATCTGCCATGCCACAGGGTATGTTGATCGCCGGATGACCCGTCATGTTGACCTGACACGTATTGCCCAACATTGCGTGCACAAACCCCGCCTGCTCCAAAATGGGGTCTGAAGGAGAAGTAATGGGAGTCGCTCTGAAGGGAACCGTTGGCATAGCTAATACATCATAGCTTTGCAAAAGATCCTCGTACGCGTTGTTAACCAAGCCCCTCAAATTCTGCGCTTTCGCGTGGTAAACCCCCTGATATTTGCGACTCATATATTCCCCCGCCAGCATCACCGACTTCACAGTGAAGCTGAGGTCATCAGCGCGTGCTTTCATGCCATGACCGAAGGCTTCAATGAGGCCAACGTTGTAGAAGCCGCTCCAGTTGCTGCCGCCTCCGCTCGCTCTCAGCATGAAGTCAGCGGCCCCTTGTAGGATGATCGCGAAAAAAATGGTTCCGGCATCAAAGTGAATCGGCATGTCGACTTCAGTCGCGGTGGCGCCTAAGTCCTCTAGCCGTCTGATGGCGGCTCTCACTTTTTTATCCACTACGGGATCACTTTCACCGTAGGCGGTTTCTGGCCAATCTGAGGCTTTTTGGTCAAAACCCTGCTTAATCACGCCGATCTTCAAGCCCTTGACCCCCGAGCCAAGCGCAGGTGTGTAGTCGCGGTCATAATCAGCCGGTAGTTGATTCTGCCTTGGATCCAGTCCGTCTGGCCCAGCCATAGCCCCGAGCATCAGTGCAAGCTTCTCTGTGGAATCGGCCATTGGCCCGAGATGATCTAACGTCATGTCAATCATCATTGCGCCGGTGTAGGGTAAGAGGCCATAGCTGGGTTTTAGGCCATACACGCCCGACCAAGCAGACGGAATGCGAATAGAACCCCCCTGGTCACCTCCCAGCGCCATGGGCACATCGCCCGCGGCGATCACAGCGGCGGAACCAGAGGACGAGCCGCCAGTGGAGTGGGTTGGCTTGTGCGGATTTTTGACAGGCCCGTTCCAGCACGTCTGACTGTGCCCGGCGAAGCACAAGTCTTCGCAATTAACCTTGCCTTTAAATACTGCTCCGGCATCTAGCAGGCGTTCGACAACAGTCGCATCCACGTCGGGTACAAATCCCTCCAGCACGGGACTCCCGTTCATTGCTGGAATGCCCGCAACACAAATTGCATCCTTAACTGCAAATTCGACGCCAGCGAGTGGCCCGCTGTCCGCGCCTTTGATTTCTGCTCGGTGCGACCAGGCATTGAAAGGGTTATCAGTGGGATCTGGTTTGAAACCCGAAGTTCGCGGATATTTAACCCTCGGTTTGACGTCACTGGTCAGCTCATCAATGCGTCGACAGATATTGATGGTTCCGCTCGCAAGCTCCTTGTATACCTCAATGTCTTGGCTATCGAGTCGTAACCCCAGATGGCGGGCGATGTCTTCAAATTCTTCAGTGGTGGGTGCAGATGGTCCTCGAGCCATAGATTCCTCCGAATATTACTGATGCGTGTAAACCGGCAGCTCACTCGATGAATGAGAATATGGCCTTTATCTTCCTCGCCTCAACGGTATTTGCAAGGCTTGGCGGGATGCCTAGTTTTCGCTCAGGAGTTCTTATATTGTCGGTGGGGTGGATCCCCAATACTCGCATGAGTTAGGAGGTTTTCAGTGACGTACAGGGCGCATGACTGGATCAAGCATCATGCTCGGCGCAGGCCAGACCATGTAGCGCTGGTAGATGTTGAGGCTGGCGTGGAGCTGACCTACGCAGAGCTGGACAGAAAAATAGATAGGTGTGCAGCTTTTTTGCACGCTGAGCATCAGGTGGCCGCCGGCGATCGGGTAGCGATTCTGTGCCAGAACTGTCCGGAAGTGTTCGTAATCGAATTTGCTTGTGCTCGCTTGCGAGCGATTTTCCTGCCGCTTAACTGGCGCTTGGCAATCTCGGAGTTAGATTATCTGATCAGTGATGCGACCCCACGGATCGTATTTGCTGACGATGAGCACATTGGTCGAGCGCAGCAGGTGTGCGAAAAACGACCAGAAAGTACTGCTATGGCGATTGGCGAGGGCACTGATTTCGAGAAGATTCTCGCGATGGGGGATCTCTCGTTACCGCCTCTACCAGCCGCAGATTTTGACGATGTGTGGATGATCTTGTACACCTCAGGCACGACAGGTCGGCCCAAGGGGGCCACGCTCACTCATGGCCAGAACTATCTGCAGGCGGTCGGGCTCGGCGCAGAATATGGGGTAACTCATGAGACCGTCGGACTCACCTATACCCCTACTTTTCACGCCAGCGGGTTGTTTATGTTCGCTCACCCGACCCTGCTTTTCGGTGGAACCACCCACCTGATGCGAAGTTTCGACGCTCAAACTGTGTTGAATATGATGACGGACAGATCTTTGGGTCTGACGCACTCTTTGGCCATTCCAACCAATCTGCTCATGATTCGTAATCTCCCCGACTTCGAGAAGGCGGACTTTGGCAACATGGTTATTCCCTCCGGGGGGGCCCCAGTGCCGGGCGCGCTGATAAAGACGTTTTCTGAGCACGGTGCCCAGGTGCCGCAGGTGTGGGGCATGACTGAGTTGTCGGGCGTTTCGACAAGCCTCCCGCCTGACAAAGCGATGGAAAAGGCGGGTTCGTGTGGCCCGCCCTTGATGAACATTGACGTCGCAGTCATCGATGAACATGACAACTTTATTACCACCGCTAACGTCACAGGTGAGCTGGTTGCCAGAGGCCCCATGATTACTAAAGGCTATTGGGGACTGGGCGACGCTAACGCGCAGTTCTACCTCGAAGGACAGTGGTTTCGGACTGGCGATGCTGGAAAGATCGATGAGGAAGGGTACGTCACGATTATCGGTCGCTGGAAGGACATGTACATTTCTGGCGGGGAGAATGTATACCCGGCCGAAGTTGAGGAGGTCATATATCAATTACCGGCGGTCGATGAGGTTGCAGTAATTGGTATACCGCATGAATTGTGGGGTGAGACGGGGATGGCATGTATCGTCATTAAGCCAGATCAGAAGCTCAGTGAAACTGATGTCACGGAGCATTGCTTGGCCAAGTTGGCGAAGTACAAAGTTCCCAAAGTCGTTCAGTTTTTGGAAGAACTGCCCCACAGTGCAAACGGAAAAATATTGAAACATGTGCTGAGAGACAATCTTGGCATTGCGGACGAGTTGGATCGAACATTGCGAAGCAAAAGTGAGGAGGGGAACCATGCCTGATTTCAGAGGAGCCAGACCTGATGAGCCCTTAGAAAAGCGGATTGCTCGTCTTGAAGACATTGAATCCATTAGGCAGTTGAAACACCAATACGCTGTGTGTTGCGACAACGGTTATGACGCGGACGGCATGTCCAGTTTGTTTATCCCCGATGCAGTTTGGGAGTCAAACAAATTTGGAACCTATCATGGCCGAGAAGAGATACATCGGTTTATCAGCGAAGTTGGCTCCGACTTGGTTTTTGCCCTCCACTATATGAACAACGCCATCATAGACGTGGCTGAGGACGGTTTGAGCGCGAAGGGCACGTGGATACTGTATGAGCCCGCTACGATGACGAGGTCCGAAGACCCGGGCAAGGATTCAGTTGTGATCACTGCAGACTATGCAGATGACTTTGTTAAGGTAGATGGGGAGTGGCGGTTCTCATATGTCCGTGCGAACTTCCGGACGGTCGCGAATCTACATGAGGGTTGGCACGATAATCCCTACAGAGAGGGTTAGAGGTGAAACTTGATTTAAAAAGTGTTGACCTCGATACCACTCTCGCAGCAGTGCCCGGGTGAAGCCAATGCAGACGGTGGAAATTCGCTTGAGATGCGGAGAGAAGAGCTGGAGGTAGCTGATGGATAACGAGAGCATCGCAATGGGGGGGCTCTTGGAAGTTTCCCAACTGGTTAAGAACGGGGAAATATCGTCGACCGAAGTGACCCGCACTATTCTTGAGAGGATCGAGAGGCTCAATCCCGAATACAAAATCTTCAACACGGTATCAGGCGATCTTGCCATGGAACAGGCGCGGGCGGCTGATACGGAAATACTAAGCGGAAAATACAGAGGCCCGTTGCACGGCCTTCCGGTCGCGGTCAAGGACATCATTGATACCGCTGGGGTACGCACCACCTACGGCTCTGGCCTGTTCAGGGAGCACGTGCCGTCTGCGGACGCTACGGTAATCCAAAAATTTAAAGCAGCAGGAGCCGTAACCATCGGCAAACTGGCAACCACAGAGTTTGCGCTTTATGGCTATGCCGATGACTTTCAAGTGCCTCTCAATCCCTGGAGTAAGAGTCACTGGGTAGGGGTTTCCTCCAGTGGTTCCGGTGCCTGTGTCGCAGCAGGTCTGGCCTTCGCTTCACTCGGAACGGATACAGGGGGGTCGATCCGATTTCCGTCCGCAGCTTGTGGGGCCGTAGGCCTAAAGCCGACGTTCGGCAGAGTGAGTCGGAAAGGCGTTTTTCCGCTGGCAGATACCCTCGACCATGTTGGTCCGATGACGCGAAGGGCGGTGGATTCCGCCATCGTATTGCAGGCGTTGGAAGGGCAGGATTCAGGTGATCCTTTCACAAAAAAATTCAATGCCAGTGACTATTCGAAGGTCACCTCTGAGAGTCCGGGTAACATCACTGTCGGTATCGATATTGCCCTGTGTACCGAGGGCATTGATCCGGAAATCACCCATGCGACGTTGGAGGCCCGAGGCATTCTGGAGGGATTGGGCATCAAGGTAGTCGAGGTTGATGCGTCGGGATTGTTGGAGGGTTTGGAGCACCTATGGCTGATACTGGCGGCCGAGGCGACTCACTCTCACCGGCACCTGTATCCAGAGCGTGCGTTGGATTATGGTCCGGTGTTCAGGGATTTGCTGGAGATCGGTCACGGGCTCTCAGGTCCTTTCATCGCAGAGGGCAATGTCCGCCGCTATCGCGCAATCGCCGCAGCCGCTGCACTCTTTGAGACCGTCGATGCTCTGTTAATGCCGGCTACCTCTATGACCCCGATTCCCGTCGAGGAGTTCCCGCCTCAACAGGTTGCTGACGTCGATTCGTTTCCAGCAATGCTTCGAACGACCGGGCCCTTCAACTTTACGGGTAACCCGACTCTGAATTTAACCGCGGGCTTCTCGAAGGAGGATTTGCCTTTGGCGATCCAGTTCGCGGGCAGGCATGGTGAAGAGGAAACGTTATTCAAACTCGCTCACGCCTTCGAGACGGAAGCAGGACACTACCGAAAGTTGCCGCCCTTTTCTTAACTTCAATGGAGGTCTCTCATGGCTACCGAAACTCTAGAAGAGCGTCTGCAGAGGATTGAGGACATTGAGGCGATTCGCCTGCTAAAACATCGATACTGTGCGTTCTGTGACGATAACTACGATGCAGACGGGATCGCCGCACTGTTTACCGAAAATGCCGTGTGGGACGCCGGACCTTTTGGCAGAAACGAGGGTCGTGAAGCAATTCGGGAATATTTCAGAGGCACCCCAGATAATATTTCCTTTGCTATTCATCAGGTCAGCAACTCAGCGATCGAGGTAGACGGAGACAGTGCTAAGGGTAGCTGGTATCTCTGGCAGCCTATGGTAATGCGAGATGAGAATAGGGCCCTGTGGCTTGCGGCGAGATACGATGAGCTTTACCTGAGACAGGACGGTCATTGGCTGATTCATGACTGTAAAGTGCAGGTAAGAATGTTATCCCCCTATGAAAAAGGGTTTGGGCAGGAGCGGGTGACAGAGCTCTAGGATCCTGGTGGGACATTTGCATCTGTCGCCAAAGTTTTTGTCAGAGACCGATTATGGATTTACATCACGTTCACCTGTTTTGCACTGATATTGAAGCGACAGTCCAGTGGTGGACGGAAATGATGGGCGCGGAAGTTGCTTTTGATGGTGAAATGGGCGGTTCCAGAAATGTATTTATGAGAATTGGAGAGGGCAGGCTGCACCTCTACGATCAGCACCCAAGGGGAGATCAAAAAAACGCGGTTCACCATATCGGCATCCGTTGCACAAATCTGGTTCAAATTTATGAAACGCTCAAAGGTAAGGGCGTCGCTTTTCGGAGCGGTGTGCGAGAGTTCGGTAGTTGGAGATACATCATGTGCCCTGCACCGGATGGCATCTTGTTGGAACTTTTTGAAATTGATCTTGATCAGATAGAAGAGCCTCTGGCTCGATATTTCTCCGATGCAGCCATGTAAGCGCAGATATGGATGAATCGCCCAACGCCTCCGTAGGCGAGCTGTCAGAGCGGGAGTTGTCGGAAGCCTTAACCGAAGCAGACATCCCCATCCTGTTGTTGGTCCTCAGTCAACTCACTGGTGATCGTCGCTGGCTGGAGGCCCCTTTTAGTCCAAAAAGAGATATCAGTTTCTTTGCCGAGGAGGGGGGTGGTCTACCCGAAGAGCTACAAGCCCAGGTCAGGGAGGCAGCGTCGCGAGCGGTTGGTGGTGCACCCAAATTCGCACCGTCATCACATGACGCCATCTCTGATGAGAAGCTCGCAGAGATGATGAGCTTTTGTGTTGGAGAGAGAGTCCCCCCTGAGTACGTGGGTATGATGAGGGAAGAAATGGGCCTCATCGATAGATCGGCGCGGTGGTCTGACCGTTGCCCTCCCGATCTGGAAAGAAATTTTTCTGTCTTGATAATCGGTGCTGGCGTGTCAGGAATTTGCGCCGGTATTCAACTGAAAAAGTTGGGCATACCGTTCTCTATTCTGGAAAAAAATGCTGGTTTAGGCGGCACGTGGTTTGAAAATAAATATCCAGGAGTGAAGTGCGATGTGCCGAATCATTTCTATTCCTACTCCTTCAAACCAAAACTTGATTGGAGTGCCTACTTCTCAGAGGGGGCTGAGATCCAGCAGTATCTTGAGAGCTGTGTAGACCAATTTGCGATTCGAGAGCACATTATTTTCGGCGCCCACGTCGAGGTGGCAACTTATCAGGCCCAGTCATCTACTTGGAAACTTGATGTAAAAGACAATCAAGGGGTGATGACCTCGCTACATGCGAATGCCGTCATATCTGCGACGGGTCAATTGAATCAGCCCAAAGTGCCTGATATCCCGGGTATGAAGCAGTTTACGGGTAGCTGCTTTCACACGGCTCGTTGGGAAACGGGTTTCGACGTCAAAGGCAAGTCGGTGGCCCTGATTGGGACCGGCGCAAGTGCAATGCAGGTGCTGCCCGCGATTGCCGATCAA
Organism: Halieaceae bacterium; assembly: GCA_011523115.1. Taxonomy (GTDB): domain Bacteria; phylum Pseudomonadota; class Gammaproteobacteria; order Pseudomonadales; family Halieaceae; genus Luminiphilus. The sequence continues at coordinate 7,600 of WTHO01000129.1, forward strand.
GCCGCTGAGGTGAAGATATTCCAGCGCTCTCCGCAGTGGGCGATTCCAAGCCGCGATTACCATCGTAAAGTCAGCGAGCGCAAAAAGTACTTGTTAAAACACGTACCGTTTTATGCCTCTTGGTATCGATTTTCGCTGGCATGGAGATTTGGCGATCACTTGCTCGCAGCGGTTTATCGAGATCCCAGTTGGCCGCACAAGGACCGATCAGTCAGCAAGAAAAACGATAGTCACAGGAAGTATTTGACGGACCATATTCTGTCAGAACTCGGATCCAGAAAGGATCTGTTGCCAAAGGTATTGCCGACCTACCCCCCCTATGGCAAGCGCATACTGGTCGACAATCACTGGTTCAAAACGCTACAGAAGGACAATGTAGAGCTCGTTACTGACCCTATCGGTGCGATAGAGGAAACTGGCCTCAGAATGGAAGGTGGAGAGTTCCACAAAGCGGATGCGCTGATTTTTGCCACCGGTTTCGAGGCGACGCGTTTAATTTCGCCGCTGAACGTAGTGGGAAGGTCAGGGAGGACTTTGAGAGATGTCTGGGGAGCTGACGATTCCCGAGCATTGTTCGGCATCACGGTCCCCGACTTCCCTAATTTCTTCTGTCTCTACGGACCTAATACTAACTTTGGACACGGTGGCAGCATCTTTTTCGCTGCCGAGTGTCAGGTGCGTTATGTCACTCAGTGTTTGATTCATCTGGTAGAGAACGGGTATTCGGAAATCGATTGTCAGCAGGCTAGCTATGATGACTACAACCGGAAGCTGGATGTCGAGCACGCGAAGCTGATTTGGACCCACCCCGGTATGGATACCTGGTACCGCAATGAGGCTGGTCGGGTTGTGTCTATCATGCCCTGGAGGTTGGTCGATTATTGGAGAATGACGGAGAAGCCAGACTGGGATCACTATAAGTTCGGTTAGCGTGGTTCTGTGAGAATTGGGGCAGTTTGTGCGGTCATTAGGTGAATTTTTCGGTCAAGGGGTGCGACAAACTTTGTTTCACAAAGTCTCTCAAGCCGCTAAAACCTCTCTGCGGATCGAACTTCTTTTAGCAGTTCCAGTAAATATCAATGACACTGTTGATCGCGATCAAAGGGGCTCGGCTATAAAAGCTTTCCTTTTGATAATTGCTTTGACCTCGATGCTGGGATTAACGGGGTGCAGTCAAGTCATGCCCATACTTTCGTCTGAACAGGCAGGAGATAGCGCCGAAACCTTTGGAGGTGGCGGGCGCCCTGCTGCCGTCAATTGGAGCCGCAGCGCGGTGTACGGCCGCAATGGCATGGCGGCCACC
>WTHO01000237.1 GCA_011523115.1 Halieaceae bacterium
TTGACGGTTTTCATGGCCGTCTGCAGATAGTTCTGTTCTCCAACACGGTCTATCAGTGAGAGCTGAGTCTCCAGCCAGTCTACGTGTTCCTCCTCGGCTTCCAAAATCTCCTTGGCAAGATCACGTGATACGTAGTCCTTCTCACGTTCACAGCATTCGATAGTCGCGACCAAATCCGCATGCGCGATATGTTCAAGCTGTAGATCACACTCCAGCATTTCACGGGGTGTTTCACCGATACGAAGTTGACCAAGATCCTGCAGATTGGGGATACCTTCCAGAAACAGAATGCGCTCCACCAGTGCATCAGCGTGTTTCATCTCGTCTATCGACTCGTGGTACTCGTGCTCCGCGAGCTCAGTCAAGCCCCAGTCCTTGAACATTTTCGAGTGGAGGAAGTACTGATTGATGGCAACGAGTTCGTTGTAGAGGATCTTGTTCAGGTGCTGGAGCACCTCGGGATTGCCTTTCATGGAACCTACCTGCTTGCGTGAAATGGACAGGCAGGAGTGTAGCCAAAAAGCAAGGGCAGGGGAACTAAACTGCTGATTTTATTAATAAAAATGAAAGTGAGAAGTATTCGTATTCTCAGGCAGGAACAGGTGCTGCGTGAGAACCACTGACAGCAGAGAGTCCGGAACAGGCGTCATCGACGACTCGCTCGGCGCGTAACAAGCATTTGCCACACTGGGTAGAGCATCCGGTCCGGCGACTCACCTCGTCCACAGATCGGGCGCCGGCGCAGACCTGCTCACGAATCGCGCGCTCCGTCACGCCTTTGCAGATACAGATATACATGCCCCAACGTTAATGATAATGGGAATGATTGTCAATAAGCTTTATGCGCAGAGCGGCGAGTTTAGTGATACTCGATTTTGGTGACAGACCAATGCGTCACGCCTTCAGGAGTCTGTATCGCTACTTCGGCGTCTAATGACTTGCCGAGAAGCGCCCTTCCCAGCGGTGAATCGCAGGAGATCTTCCCCTCACTGACCTCAAATTCGTCGGGGCCGACGATACGCCAACGCTGCTCTTCTCCGGCCTCGTCCTCTATCGTCACCCAAGCACCAAACCAGACTTTATTTCTCTCGCCGAGTGGCTCGCTGACCACAGTCAATGAGTCCAGCCGCTTGCGTAAAAATCTGACGCGCGAGTCGATTTCGCGCAGTCGTTTCTTGCCGTAAATGTAGTCGCCATTTTCAGACCGATCGCCGTTCGCAGCGGCAGCAGAGACTGCCTTCGTCACCTCGGGCCGCTCAACTTTCCAGAGGGCGTGGAGTTCAGCACGCAATACTGCCTCGCCCTCGGGCGTGATATAGGGAGATCCGGAAGCGCGGGGTGGTCGGTAGCGGCCCATCGCGGCAGTTTAGATTCAATTGGGGGTATCGGGGAATGCCTGGCTTCCCGCTATTCGAGATCCCGTGCGGGACAGGGCCGGGCGCGACGGAACGTTAATAGTCGGGTAGGTGGCGTTTTGGTATTTGCTACTGATGACGACGTGAGCGCGCGTTACCGGTGCCGTCGGTTTGGAGAGATGGCCGAGAGCAGGTCATACTGTGCGGCAATCGAGCTGAGGTCATTCAATGGGTTCAAGGTTCTCTCCATTCCGACTCAATGGCCGATCAAGATTCAACTCGCGATTGAGCCTCACAGGGTCGACCGCCCGGGGTATCCCGCGGCTTGTCGCCTTCTGGTTGACGGCGCACGTGACCAGTGTGGCTGCCTCACCCTGTGTTGTACTTGAGGGCAACCCTGTTCAAGGTGGTGTGCTGTGGGGTCAAACTGCACCCGACGCGGAAATCCGCTTTGCTGGCATTCAGGTTCCGGTACTCAATGATGGACACTTTTTATTGGGTCTGGGCCGCGATATACCCGCTACTAACGAATTGGTAGTGACTACGGATGATGCCTGTGCTCAAGAGGTCAAGGTCGCGGCCAGAGAGTATCGTGTGCAGCGCATAGAGGGCGTCCCGCAGCAGACCGTGACGCCCAGCGACGAGCATTTAGACCGTATCCGTCGTGAGCGTGAGACTGTTCGCCGGGCCAAGGCCAAGCGACTTGGGCGAGACGATGGGTTGCGTGCGGTTCAAGGTGGCTTCAGATGGCCGGTAACGGGCCGAATAAGCGGCGTGTACGGTAGTCAGCGAATATACAACGGCACCCCCGGCACTCCTCATTATGGTGTGGACGTAGCCCGCCCTACCGGGACGCCAGTGCTCGCGCCCGCAGCGGGTGAGGTGACGCTGGCGGAACCTGACCTTTTCTACTCGGGTGGAACGGTGATCTTGGATCACGGTTACGGTCTATCCTCCTCTTTTTTGCACCTGAGTGAGGTATTCGTATCGGTGGGAGATCAGCTGCAGCCCGGTGAGTTGCTAGGCGCGATAGGGGCCACGGGGCGCGCGACGGGTCCGCATCTCGACTGGCGCATGAGCTGGTTTAACCAGCGTATCGACCCCCAGCTGTTAGTGCCGCCGATGCCCGAATAGGCGCCGGGTGCGGGGGTCAGTTGTCGATTACGGGCGGTGCTCTCCCGCGGCAGAGGCTTTATACTCGCGGCTTTAAGCAGAGAGACAACGCTGTGTTGGATCCAAAGCTACTCAGTATCCTGGTGTGCCCTGTGAGCAAGGCACCGCTGACTTACGATGAAGAAAAGCAAGAGCTGCTCTGCAAGGCGAGTGGCTTGGCTTACCCCGTGCGCGACGGCATTCCGGTCATGCTGGAGGAAGAGGCGCGCGCTCTGACTGCAGACGAGAAGCTCGGTTAGGCTGGCTGCAATGTCGGACACTATTTTTGGCAAAATCACGCGAGGCGAGATCCCCACTGAATTTCTCTATGAGGACGATCAGTGTGTCGTGATTCGTGACATCAACCCGCAGGCACCGACCCACGTACTGATCATTCCGCGCAAACCCATTCCGCGATTGGTTGACGCAGCGCCCGAGGATCAAGTGTTGTTGGGTCATTTGCTGGTGGTGGCAGGCAACGTTGCAGAAAAGCTGGGGGTGGGCGACGCCTTTCGCTTGATTATCAATAACGGAGAAGGGGGCGGGCAGACTGTGTTCCATCTTCATCTGCACATTCTTGCTGGGCGCGACATGACCGAAGGGCAACTGGCTACCGGCCTGAACTGACCTTCCCGATACCTGACACACTAGAGAACCACCCATGAAAACCGCTGACATCCGCGAAGCATTTCTCAGTTACTTTGAGGCACAGGGCCACACGCGCGTCGACTCCAGTTCACTGGTGCCAGCAGACGATCCGACTTTGCTGTTTACCAATGCGGGGATGAATCAGTTCAAGGAGGCGTTTCTGGGGCTCGAGCAGCGGCCCTATCAGCGGGCAGTTACCGCACAAAAATGTGTCCGCGCGGGGGGTAAGCACAACGACCTTGAGAATGTGGGCTACACCGCACGTCATCACACCTTTTTCGAAATGCTGGGTAATTTCAGTTTTGGCGATTACTTCAAGAGAGAAGCCATCCAGTTTGCCTGGCAGTTTTTGACCGAGACGCTCAAGTTACCGCCGGAGCGGTTGTGGGTGACGGTTCACGTCAGCGACGACGAGGCGGCTGAGATTTGGGTTAACGAGATCGGGGTAGACCCCGATCGTCTCTCCCGCCTCGACGAGGACAACTTCTGGCAGATGGGTGACACCGGACCCTGCGGGCCATGCTCAGAGGTGTTCTATGATCATGGTCCGGATGTGCCGGGTGGCCCGCCCGGCAGTGCGGATGATGATCTGGATCGGTATATCGAGATCTGGAATCTGGTGTTCATGCAGTACAACCGGAACCCACAGGGTGAACTCCATCCCTTACCAGCGCCCTCGGTCGATACGGGCATGGGTCTTGAGCGTATCGCAGCGGTACTCCAGCACGTGCATTCCAACTACGAAATTGATCTATTCACCGCATTGATTGCGGCGGTGGCCGGGCAGTTAGGCACTGCTGATACCGAAGACAAATCACTCCGCGTGATAGCCGATCATCTTCGATCAACCGCATTTCTTGTTGCTGACGGTGTATTGCCGGGCAATGAGGGGCGGGGATATGTATTGCGTCGTATCATTCGCCGCGCCATTCGTCACGGCAACAAGCTGGGTGCTAACGCTCCGTTTTTTGCGGCACTGGTGCCCGAATTGGTAGCGCAAATGGGTGAGGCCTACCCGCAGTTGGTGGCCCAGCAATCTGCGATTTCCGCAGCGCTTCAGGCGGAAGAGGAGCAGTTCGCGCGTACGCTGGACAACGGGATGGCGATTTTAGAGGAGTCGTTGCAAACGATTGATGATCAGACGATACCGGGTGACGTGATTTTCAAGCTCTACGACACCTATGGTTTTCCCGTAGACCTTACCAACGATATTGCTCGTGAAAGAGGCCTGACATTGGACCTAGATGGTTACGAGGCTGCTATGGCTGCACAGAGGCAACGATCTCAAGACCATGCCGGCTTCAAGGTCGATTACAGTCAGAGCCTCAAGGTTGAGGGCGAGACTGACTTCCTGGGTTACGAGTTAGATGAGGCTGAAGGTGCCGTCATCGCGATGCTCGTCGATGGTGTGGCGGTGGAGCGGTTGGAGTCAGGCCAATCCGGAGTGGTGATCCTGGACCGAACGCCCTTCTATGGCGAAAGTGGCGGACAGGTGGGCGACTGTGGTCGGTTGATCTCCGCAGATGGCATGCTGGATGTGAACGACACCACAAAAGCGCAGGGCCATCACCTGCACCATGTGACCGTAACCTCGGGCGGTATCAGCGTGGGGGACACCGTTAATGCCCAAATTGACGCCGGTGTGCGCAACAAGACCCGCTTGAATCACTCGGCCACCCACCTCTTGCATGAGGCGCTGCGGCGAGAACTGGGGGATCACATTCTGCAAAAGGGTTCGCTGGTCGATTCGCAGCGGCTTCGATTCGACTTCTCACATGGTGAACCCGTATCCAACGAGACACTGGAGACCATCACCGGCGTGGTGAACCAGCAGATTAGAGCAAACGAGGCCGTCGCTACTGAGCTCATGAGTATGGACGACGCCATCGAGGCAGGTGCTATGGCACTTTTTGGCGAAAAGTACGGTGAAGAGGTGAGGGTGCTGACCATGGGCGCAGATCGGTTCTCCGTAGAGCTCTGTGGCGGCACTCACGTGGCGCGCACGGGGGATATTGGCCTGTTTTTGGTGACCTCGGAGTCCGGTGTGGCCAGCGGCGTGCGCCGCATTGAGGCCGTGACGGGTGAAGCCGCGCTCGCGCAGGTAGCGGGCCTGTCGCGGGAGATGCAGTCGGTATGTGGTGCGCTGAAGGCGACACCTGATACCGCCGCAACCAAAGTCGAAGCACTTCGCGCCGAGGTGCGAGATCTTGAGAAAGAAGCGACTCGATTGCGTCAAAAGTTAGCCACGTCGGCGGGCGGCGATCTTACTCAGGATGCCGTTGATATCGCGGGTATTAAAGTCCTCGCCGCAAAGATAGAGGGCGCAACGGCGTCAACGCTCCGTGATACGTTGGATCAGTGTAAAAACAAGCTCGGCACGGGCGTCATTCTTCTGGCAGCGGTTGAGGATGAGAAAATCGCGCTCGTGGCGGGGGTCACGCAGGACGCGACGGATCGTATCAAGGCGGGGGATGTCATCAAGCACTTCGCCGGTCAGTTAGGTGGGAAGGGCGGCGGTCGGCCTGATATGGCGCAGGGCGGCGGGTCGGATGTGGCCGCGTTGCCGGCGGTGCTGGCATCGTTGCCTGAGTGGGTCAGCGGTCAGTTGAGTTGATTGTTGTCGTCAGCAGTGCTGCTGGCGTAACAAGAATTTCTGTACCTTCCCGGTGCTGTTCCGAGGTAGTGCATCGGTCATCACGACGTGCTGTGGCCACTTAAAACGCGCGAGATTACCCTCACAAAGGGCATGCACAGCTGACAACTCCAAGGCCTCGCCGCTGATTGTGGCAATGATAGCGCAGCCCACCTCTCCCCATTTTTGGTCTGCTACGCCGATGATGGCCACCTCACGTATGTCTGAATGCGCCATCAAAATTGACTCAATCTCCGCGGGATACACGTTCTCGCCACCAGAGATGTACATATCCTTGATGCGGTCTTCGACGGAGAGCCTGCCCGTCTCATCGCGCCTGCCGATATCACCGGATTTTAACCAGTCGCCCGAAAATGCCTCCTCGGTTGCGTCAGGCCGGTTCCAGTAACCGGGCGTTACCGAAGCGCCGCGCATCCAGATCTCGCCTAACTCCCCCGGCGCGGCCTCCTCATGATCTGATTTCATGACTTTGACGTCGCCATAGGGCAACGCCCGTCCGGCATACCCCATGTGCTCTGGTAGGTCAGCTTTCTGCGCCATACACACAACCCCCGAGGTCTCGGTCATACCGTACACCTCCTGCAGCAGAATGCCGCGTTGTTGCCACTCCTCAAGCATGGGCGCCGGGACCGATTCTGCGCCGGTTGCCGCGACCCTGATGCGACTGAAGTCGACCTCGTCAATATTGGGCATCAGTGACATCGCACTCCACATTGCTGGCACGCCACCGATGTTGCTGATGTTCAACTCTGTGTTGCCGATCGCATCCAACATGGCGGCAGGCTCAAAACTGCGCATCATCAGATGAGGGATGCCAAATTTGACCGCCATCAGCACAAACTGCATTCCCCCAATGTGAAACAGCGGCATCACATTGAGCACGCGACTCTCGGGACTAGCCTCGCTGGGCTGCAAAAGATTGAGCGCTGACGCAAGCATCATGCGCCGGGTATACATCACGCCTTTCGGTTTGCCGGTTGTGCCGGAGGAATACATGATCATCGACAGCGTATCGGCATTGGCAGGTGCCGCGTGCATTGGCCCGCGATCAGTGATCAAGCATTGCTCATAGCCGCTATCCGACCCGTCAAGGGCCGTTTCTATCAGAACGGGGGGCATGACTGACGTGTCAATGGCGTCAATCACGCCCTGAAAGGTGCGGTCATAGATGACGGCTGAAGGGGTGCAGTCTCCAATGATGAAGGAGAGCTCCGGGGCCGTGAGGCGAAAATTCAGTGGTACATACACCGCACCGATACGAACGGCTGCGAAGAACATTTCCACCACATCGGAACTGTTCAGGCCAAGGTAGGCAACGCGATCGCCGGGTCCAACGTTCTCCACGATCAACCGGTGAGCCAGAGCATCAACCCGGTCATTAAATTGCCGCCAGGAAAAGGGTCTGTCAGCCGTGAGGTCGTATAGCGCGAGGCCGTCAGGCTGCACCCGCAACTGCTGGTGGATCCAGTCGTTATATAAAGGGTCAGCTTCAGTCATGCGGCGTCTGATCTTTTTTATGGGCCAGCCACAGCGTAGTCCATCAGTCGCTACCTCGCCACCATGAGAGAGTCGGATCAATGAATGACCCCTATCGGTAGGATGACTGGTTCTCACCGGCGCGCGAATCGTGTTAAATACGCGCCCTCTCAGTGAGACACTGTGTGAGTTATGGCGCTCATCGTCCAAAAATATGGCGGCACCTCGGTTGGCTCTGTGGAGCGAATTGGCGCGGTCGCCGATAGGGTGGCTCGCTTTAAAAGCGAGGGTCATGACGTGGTCGTCGTGGTGTCTGCGATGTCGGGTGAAACCAACCGACTGATGGGCTTGGCAACACAAATTCAGGCTAATCCAACGCCCCGGGAATTAGACGCGCTCCTCAGTACGGGAGAAAAGGTGACCACTGCGCTCCTCAGCATGGCGCTGGGTGAGCGGGGGGTCCACGCCAAATCATATAGCGCTAATCAGGTGGGTATCCTCACCGACAGTGCGCACAATAAGGCGCGTATTCAGGATATTCGCGTCGAGGCCTTGCAAACCGAGCTCGATGCTGGCGGTGTGCCTGTCGTGGCAGGCTTCCAGGGTGTAGATGTGCAGGGCAACGTCACGACGTTGGGCCGGGGAGGCTCCGACACCACGGCCGTCGCCCTGGCTGCAGCGCTTAAGGCAGATGAGTGCCAGATCTATACCGATGTGGACGGTGTGTACACAACGGACCCCCGAATGGTGGATGGGGCCAAGCGACTCGATCAAATTACGTTTGAGGAGATGCTCGAGATGTCGAGTATGGGCTCCAAGGTTTTACAAATCCGCTCGGTAGAATTCGCTGGCAAATATAAAGTACCGCTTCGGGTGCTAAGCAGCTTTGAAGAAGGCCCGGGCACACTGATTACGACTGAGGAGGATACCTCCATGGAAGCACCTGTTATTGCGGGGATCGCCTTCAATCGCGACGAAGCCAAATTAACGGTGGTGGGTGTACCGGATAACCCGGGCATGGCTTATCGGATTTTGGGTCCGGTGGGTGAGGCCAACATAGAAGTTGATGTGATTCTTCAAAATAGTCGTGGCGAAAATGCCACCGACTTCACCTTTACCGTTGCGCGCAGTGATATGGAAGCAGCCGCCGCAGCGCTCAAGCCTGTGGTGGCCGAACTCGATGCGGGCGAAGTGCTGACCGATGATCATATTGCCAAGGTCTCTGTGGTGGGCGTGGGTATGCGCTCACATTCGGGGGTTGCTGCGACCATGTTCAAGGCACTGGCAGATGTTGGGGTTAACATTCAGATGATCAGTACCTCCGAGATCAAAATCTCGGTCATCATTGAAGAAAAATATCTTGAACTGGCGGTAAGGAGCCTGCATTCTGCGTTCGGTCTTGATACAGTCGACGACGAGTAAAGATTCCGCCAGCGATAGTGAACGCTGGTGTATGTCCCTCTGTAGTGAGGGTCGCCTTAACAGGGATGTGAGACATGCTGATTTTGACGCGACGAGTGGGTGAATCCCTGATGATTGG
>WTHO01000024.1:0-12523 GCA_011523115.1 Halieaceae bacterium
CATTGCCGGCCTAGCATCGGGGTTTAACCGGAAACGATTTAGGGCCGGTATGGCAGGGTCCCATGCCTCGGTTCTCGAGGCGATCGGTAACACCCCGATTGTGGAACTCAACCGCTACGGCGCTGAGGCCGAACCGCTGTTGCTTGCGAAACTGGAGTTCACGAACCCCGGCGGTAGCATGAAAGACCGTGCCGCGCTCGGCATGATCGAATGGGCCGAGCGCGAACATGGGCTCGCGCCGGGCTCAGAGATCATTATCTCCACCTCGGGTAACCTCGGTATTGGCATGGCCATGACCTGTGCGGTCAAGGGGTATCGCTTGATTTGCCTCGTCGACCCCAAGCTGAACCCCTCCACCGAGAGAAGCCTAGAACTTCTGGGTGCCGAGCTGATCAAGGTCGAGGAGCGAGATCACACCGGTGGCTTCCACCTGACCAGGCTGAAACGCCTCGAGACGTTGAAAGCAGAGCGACCGGGGGCCATTTATCTGGATCAATACGATTCTCCGGCAGCCATCGAGGCACACAGAACCTCCACGGGCCGAGAAATCCTCGAGCAAATGGAGGGTCGGCTAGATGCCATGGTGATGGTGGCGGGCACCGGTGGCAGTTCTATGGGCATCGCCCGTTGGTTACGAGAACACTCACCGGAAACACAGATCTGGCTGGTCGACGAGGTAGGCTCTCTGGCGCTGCCGTGCAGTAATGCGGCTCAGCCCAGATTCCTGAACGGCATGGGAACCAGTATCGAGCCTGCAAACTATGCCGGTGACTCGTTTGGCGAGTTCGTTGACGAGGTGGTCTACATTGAGGCGGGCGCAGCGATCGCGGCGGCCACGGTTATCGCCAAAACTGAGGGCATACTGATGGGTGGCTCTGGCGGTGCCGCCTGCCACGTCATGTTGGAGCAGGTCGCGCCCAGGTTTGGTCCCGATGCGCGATTGCTGGCGCTGATTCCGGACCATGGAAGTCGCTATACCCAGACCCAATTCGATCTCGAATGGTTGGCGGCGATGGGGATCTCTGTTCCGACACTGAACGCCTGTTCCGACGCGTGAACGACGCAAGTACCCTGTTCCTCAGCCAGCGAGACGTCATGGCAGCGGGCGCTACCGATGTAGACTGGGTAGGGCGAGTGCTGGAGCAGGTGTTTGTGCTCCATGAGCAACAGGCGTTCACGGCGCCGCCAAGCAGTTTCCTGAAGCGCCCCGAGTGTCCTCATGTTGCCGATCGCATCATCGGGCTTTCGGCGCATGTGGGTGCCCCCTTCGACAAAGAGGGGATGAAGTGGATAGCGAGCTCACATGTGAATCCGGACCACGGCATACCTCGCGCCAACGCCGTGATTGTGCTCAACGACCCGGTGCATCGTCTGCCAATCGCCATCATGGAAGGCGCGTTGATCAGCGCTATGCGCACCGCTGTGGTCCAGGCATTGGCCGCAAGATACCTCGCAAGACCCGACGCGCAATCGATTGGCCTCGTTGGCGCGGGTCGTATTGGTGCGCTGACGCTGTGGGCGCTATCGAAATGGTTCCCGAACGTCACTGTGTTTAGAGCCTACGACCAAAATAGTGCTCGTCTTGATGCCTTTGTCAGCCACATGGCGAGACAGGGTATTGGTATCGAGGCGTGCCCGGGATTCAGAGAGGCGCTCAGCGACGCTGACATCGGCGTTGTTGCGACGACCGAGTCCGAGCCTTATGTAACCGAGGCCGAGTTCAAGCGCGGTTCGTTGTTTATGAACGTGTCATTGATGGATCCCACCTTTGAGCTGGTGAGTGCAGCAGACAAAATCGTGGTGGATGATTGGCATCAGAGCGTCCACTCCGACCGGGTACTGGCCCGGATGCACCGCGAGGGGTTAGTTACCCGGGAGGGCATCCACGGTGAGTTCGGCGAAGTGGTGGCCGGGCGTATTCCGGGCCGAGAGCATCCCGATGAGCGTATTTTCTGGAACCCATTTGGTCTAGCCATCGAAGACATCGCGGTGGCGTCGGCGATTTATGAGGAAGCGCTCCTCAAGGGGCTGGGCCAACCGCTGCAGCTGGTTGATCAGGAGTGGGACGTACTGTTTTGACCGCTGACCCCGAGGATCAGCAGCGGATCGAATTTCTGGATGTTCTGCGCGGTATGGCGCTGTTCGGCATTCTGCTGGTGAATGTTTTCAGTTTTGGCGCCGACAGCATTGCCTGGGACAGCCCTTCAGATCGACTCATGTGGCACTTCAAAAATGTTTTTTTTGAGAGCAAGTTCTGGGTGCTTTACAGCCTCCTGTTCGGCATGGGTTTTTATTTGCAGACTCAGTCCAAGCGTTATCACGTCCTTCACTCGCTTCGACGCTTATCGGTATTGATGGTTTTCGGTTGCCTTCACGCGCTGCTCTACGAGGGCGATATTTTGATGCTCTACGCCGAGTTGGGGCTCCTGCTATTACTATTGTATCGGCTGCCGTCCCGCGCACTGTTACTGCTGGCTGTGCTACTCGTTCTCAGTTTTCCCGTTGGTCATCTCTTCGGTGGTGATCGCGATGACGACTGGCCCTTCGAGGATGCTGCCGAGGCGAGGGCGTGGCTCATGGATGAGCGCGCAGAGTCACCATTGGTCAATGGCAGTTTGAGCGAGGTGTTGGCCTATCACTCGTCACATATCCCCGAACGCTTCTGGGCCGATTGGCAATATCCCGATTCGGGCTTCTTGGTGTTGGCCTGCTTTCTTGTCGGCGTGGTGGTGATGCGATCAGGGTGGGCATCTTTTTCGCAACTCAGCGCAACCCGGGCTGGCGGTTTAGCAGGTAGTTTGTGGCTGGTGGGTTTGGGGTTGATGGCCCTTGAGCGCTATTGGGCCCATCAGATCGGCTATTCGCCCTTTGACAGAACAGAAGCTTCACTTGAGAGTTTGTTTTTGGCCGATCTCACCTATCTGGCCGCGACGGCGGCCCTCGCCGCAGCCTGGTTTTTCAGCGCGAAGTGGTGGGTAACGAGTCGTCGTTTGTCCGTTGTTCGGGCCTATGTCGCCAGTGCAGGCAGAATGAGCCTGTCGGCTTATCTCAGTCAGACACTGATCTTCACGACGGTGTTCTATGGCTACGGGCTGGGTGTCGCGTATTCCTGGGGGCCCACACAGGTTGTTTTGCTGTCTGTCGTTATCTACGCAGGCCAACTACTTCTGTGTCACTGGTGGCAAGCGCGCTATCGGCGCGGCCCAGCGGAGTGGCTGTGGCGCTCGCTGACCCTGTGGCGATGGGAGCCTTTACGCTCCGGGCAGTGAGCCAAATCAGCTCGTCTGTTGCGTTGGGCTTCCCGCGTGAACGCCTGATTTCAAGTGCATCGCTTTCAGCACCAGTGATTGGGCTTCGACGATGGTGCCGGGATCCAACCGCGCACCGCCCATCACCATGGTGCCGTGATTGATCACCGAACCCGCACCGATGGTCGTGCGCGATACCGTGAGCACGCGCTCTTCGAAACTGTGTAACTGCATCTGGCCATTCACGATGCAGTCATCACCAATGTCGACTGCGTGCCAATCAGACATCTGCAGGGGCAGCCCTATCAGGGTGCGCCGACCGATTCGGCAACCGAATTGTCGCAAAATCGGGTTGGCCAGGGCGGTGCCGGAGACGGTGCTCATGAACCCCGTCATGAGTCGGAAAAAACAGTCCTGAGCAAGGAAGTAAGTGAAGTGCCGCACAGACCAGAAGGGCGCCGTGTTGTGCCGGCCCCATCGATTACCGACCAAAAGGCGTTTGACCAACAGCGCGAGCAGGGGGAGTGCAATGGGCACGGCGATGCTTGTGATCAGCGCGGCACCGATGTTGCTAAATCCCATGGTGTTGAGAGAGACCAGCAATAAGGCCGCGAGAAAGACGGTAATGCCAGGGATAATGCCCACAGAGGCGAGGTCATTCAGCAGGAAGCGCGCCAGAAAGATCGACAGCGAGGGTCGGGGGTGAGTTGGCGGCGCTCGTCGATCACTCGTGCCCAATTCCAGGGGGGGATTTCCAGCCAGTACCCGTTTCGGATCGGGCCGGTCGCTGTACTGGGATCGATAAAGGTGAGGCGATAAGGGTGTCGACACGCCCAGTAAGAGATTGCCGGGTAGTCGACCGGGCTCGATCATGCCGTTGTTGCTGGCGAAAAAGCCTGCAGGCATATGAACCGGTTGCACCAACAAGAAGGGCCCGTGCTCGTCGAGCACGTTGCAGTAGCAACCCTGCGCGATGAAGACATTGGCATCGGCGTGTAACTGCTCGGGGAGCAGATTGATGAGCGCATCGCACTCAGACGCGCCAATTTTACTGAAATTCACGCCGGCGAGCGCGCGAAGATACTGACCGGTCAGACTCCAGCCCCACATCTGTTGAATCTGGTTCATCTTGGTCTGACGATACCGTGCGAGCGTGCCGCCAATGCTGGCAGAGGCTACCCAGCCCGCAGTCGTTGGCGTATACCGCAGAAACAGGCAAAGGATGAGCGAACTGCTCAGCACGCCCAGCCAGATACCGATGACACCGGCACCGCTCATAGTGAGCAGGTCACTCGCGGTCAGCGCCGTGCTGTCCAGATTCACCTTGCTGAGGGCCTCAAAACCCAGCAGCCAGGTCGTGAGTAGAGCGATGAACGCGCCGGGGATGATCACGAGAAGAAGTTCCAGCGCCAGTTGCAGTAGCACGTTTCTCGCATCCAGCATCATGGTTAACAGGCCTGTTGGTGCGGAGTCCGCTGGTACTCTGGGTGGGCGATAGGCCCCCACTGCTTGGCCAGGCACGCCGTCGATTTGTTGGTGTGCTGCGCAGGCGGTGTCAAGACTCGACAGCGGGGTGAGCCAGGATTGTGCGCCCAGTGCGGCGCCGCCGGACAGCATGGCCCGGCTACCCACTCGTGCGCCGCTGCCAACCCGGATTTCACTGAGAACAAAACAGTCACCCTCCCATCGAACGGTGCTGATCTGCACACCTGCCTGAATCACGGCGTTTTGCTCGATGGTGATGAGTGAAAGTGGCCCGTACCACTCGGTACTTTGAGCGATGTAGGCCCCGGCATCGATTTCCCCCCCTAGGCGTTTCAATGCCCAATTGAACAAGACGGGACTGCGCAGGCCGCTCACCAGAGGTTTCAGGACGAAGTCGGTTTGCTGCTCCAGCCACCAGAGAAGAAGATGATTGCTTGAAAACTTGCGGTACCTGCCGGGGGCGAGGGTTGCGGTGCCGGACAAAGCGATTTGAATGAGCCTGAGCAACCGCACCCATCCAAGATTGGCGAAGGGCACCACCATGTAGACGCAATAGCCGGCGACGGTTGCCTGCAAAAAGCCCGCTACGTCACCCGCTAGCAGCAACTCCTCGGGGTCGATAATGGCCAGCCCCAGCGCAGCCATGAACAGCAGGGGCACCCGCAGTACGACCGCTGCCACGGCCTGTGCGGCACTAAAAGTTTTGAAGCTCATTGCCCGGCCCTGAACCGAGGCGGGTTCGATGGCTGGCTGCTCGGCTCCCCTGATGTTGGGTAGATCTGCCTCATCAGACTCGGTTTGTGTGAGTTTGGCGATGGCGGCCGCGGTGCGGGTATCACTCAGGAGCCCCCGCACCGACACTGCATACCCCTTTTCCTGGAGATTCTGAGTCAGCCGAGCAATGGCGATGGAGTGCGCGCCCCATTCGACAAAATCGTCATGCCATCCCAACCCCGGGCCGAGCTCCTGTCTGCAAAGAGCCAACAGCGAGTCTGGTAGATCCCTGTCGTCCGCAGGACCAGTTGAGGCAGACTCCGCCGAATAGCCGCGACCGGCTGTGGTGAGAGCGCCCACGCGAGGCAGCGCTCTGCGGTCGATTTTCCCCGAGGCGGCCAGCAGCTCGAACTGATCCACAATAAAAAACCGGCTTGGTACCGCGTAGGGCGGGAATCGATCTTCAAGCAGTTGCTGCGCCTCGTGAACAAGCGGGTGATCGAGCAGCGTCACGTTTGCCGGCGCGCCACGATCTCCGAGCAGGGATGGCGCTCGAATCAGTGCGATGAGTTCGTCATTCTGGCAGTCAAGCACCGCCGTCTCGATCTCTGAAAAACGGTCTTGCAATAGCGACTCGATGGGCTGCGCCTCAACGCGATACCCACGCACCTTCAGTTGTGCATCCATTCTCCCGTGGAAGTGCACGCGTAGGCTGTGGGGATCAATGTGGCAGCGATCGCCGGTTCGGTAAAGCCGCCCCAGCTTCGGGTGATCAATGAAGCGCGCCGCAGTGACCTGCGGAAGATTCCGGTAACCCCGCGCCAGCTGCGCGCCGCCAATGCAAAGCTCCCCTTCTTCGCCGTGTTGGAGCGGCGAGAGGGTGTCCGGATTCAAGATGGTGTAGTCCACGCCCGGGAAGGGATTGCCGATGGTGACAGGTTCCCCGGGACGCAGTAATTGGCGACTGGTGTCGGTGCTGACTTCAGTGGGCCCATAGGTGTTGACGATTTGCCTCCGGCCACGGGACCAGGGCTCGACCAGTGACGCTGGAAAAGCTTCCCCGGCGGGAACGATGTAGCGGCAGATGGGGTAGGGTAAATCTCTCTCGGGGCGCGCAGTCAGCGTGGATAGCAGCACGGGAGGGCAAAACAGTGCGGTGACCTGGGCATCGCAAAGTAGCGGTATCAGATCCGGACCCGACCGCAGCGCGGCTTTGCTCAGCATGACGACCTCGCAGCCTGCAACCCAGGCGCTGTACATCTCGGAGATGCTCCCGTCATAGCCCAGGGAAGAGGTCAGCGTGCTGGCGTCGGTACCGGGAACAAAATCGTAAAAAGCGGCATAGGATTTAGCGAGATTGATGAAGCCGTCATGCGGACACTCAACGCCCTTGGGGGCGCCGGTGGTGCCGCTGGTGTAAAAGATAGACGCCAATGATGGCTCGTCGATCATCCGCAGCGACGTAACCGATTCCCCTGATTTATGGCTCGCCGTCATATCCATCAGCGCTGTCGGTGTGAGTACCGGCAGATCAAGCTCGGAGGCCGCCTCGTCTGCGATAGCCTGTTCTGCAATAAACAGCGCCGGTTGCACGTCGGCGAGCACTCGCTGCAAATGCTGGGCGGGTGACTCCGCGTCGATAAAGCATTGCGCGGCTCCCGCCTTCAGGATCGCTAAATGCAAGATGACGGGCAGGCTGTTGTCTTGATTCAGGCAAACCGCGATGACAGGCTCTGGTCCCTTCGCCAGCGATTCAAGGGTGGCGGCGAGCGTATCGGCCCGCTCGTCGAGTTCTGCGTAGGTCAAGGTGTCACCCTGCTCGGGCACCGACAGTGCGGGCAGATGTGGGAATCTCTTGGCGGAACGCTCGAACAGTTCGTGTAATCGGCGAGCGCCTTGCTGGTGGTGGTGTGTACCCCAGGGTTGAGGCGGATGAGGTTGTGACAGCGTGGTGTCTGAGGTGTTCCCGGGTGCCGATTCCGTGACGACTTTTCCGTAACGACGCCACGCGACGATCAGCCCCGCGAGTATCGGGGCAATCCATAGGGCCGTCACGGGCAGTTCCACTGCATCATGGTGTCCGCGTCAGGAAAAGTAGGATTCCATCGCCCCACGGCGGCGTGTGTCCAGCGTCACGCAGTGGAATCCGCCACCCATCATCCGTGAATGTCGCAGTTTGAGCGGGATGACCTCGATATCCTTGGATTCAAGCAGTGCGATGAGGGCCCGTTGATCACTGTCGACAACCACGGCATCAGGACCCAGGCTGAATAAATTCATGTCGATCCATTCGCTACCGATCGCCTGCTGCAGGTACGCGCTGCTGTGACGCTCCTGGTTTTCCATTGGCGGACTAAAAATGATCTCCCAGTCTTTCAGAAAATCGGGGATGGTCTCCAGAGAGAGACGCTCGGGGTTGGCGAGGATCAGCCCGGGCCGCAATGCCACCAGCGTCGAGTCGATATGACTGCCAAAGTAAACGTCCTTCATGAAATGGACTCTGAACTGCTCGCCCAACACTCGCTGCAACCAATGGCCGCCCAGCTCATTACCGGTGGCGCTGACCAGATAGAGCAGATCGCGGCCAAAGCGCAGGATGTTGGCCGCATCAAAGGCGGGTTCCAGATCTCGCGGGGTAGGCGCTTCGGGGTCATATTCGAAGAGTTTGTCTTCAAGCAGGGGTTTGGGCGCGCTGAACCAGTTCGCGCCGCTCTCATAGTATTCCATGAGCAACTGGCGATAGGAGCCGGTTTCAAGGGACCGACCGCGAATAACGTTGGGCGTCTCGATGATGGTATCGCCGATGACCAGCAGGACATCCCGGGGGCAGTAGTTGTAATAGCCTTTGGTTTCCCACTGCACGGTGCTGATCGTGTCCGAATGAGGCCAGGTGTCCGGTCGGCGCACCGTGATGCCGCGGCTCACCATCATCTCGATGAAGCGCTGCAGGTCTTCCTCGGTCTCCTCGATGATGTCCTCGGGGAAAGTGCCCTGAGGGATGTCGTCCAGCGCGCGGTCGGGGTACTCGGCCAGTCTGGTGCTTGGGTCGGCATAGGGGAATCTGGCCCCCAGTGGGTTACCGACCACCACTTCCTCCAGGGGATCCCACTCATTACAACTCCAAACCCGGGACATTCGGTTTCTCTCTCGTGTTGGCTACTGGCGCGTTGTTGTCGGTGCGAATTTGGCTCGCTACAACGAAAAAGGGCCGCCCGGAGGCGGCCCCTGAAGTCAAATGGGCAGGCGATTAGGTGCCCTCACTTTCCCAAAGCGCGCTGCCATGACAGGTCATGGTTTCCCGCTCCAGTTGGGCTACGTCAGACGAGGGGTAGGCCTCCCACCACTGACCGTAATTACCGAATGACTGCCAGCCTACCACCAGCATTACATCCGTACCGTCTCCGTCAGCGCCAACGGCCACGGGGTAGAGGGACCACACATTCATGCCTTCACCACCCGGCAAGGCACTCGCTGCTGCCTTCCACTTGGCGGCTTGCTCGATAACGCTTTCTTCCGCAACGTCGCCGTTGATGTTGCACTTCCACATTTGCACCGGATTGCCGGCTGACGCAAAGGGTGACGCCAGCATCAGGGCGCCCGCGGCTGCTACTAAACCTTTCAATTTCATGAGATCTCCTCGCTCAAACTCAGAGCGAACCTAACAAGGAGCCGTGAACAGTGCAATCACCGCGTCAGGGGTGTCACTTATTGCTAATTTTCGGGGTTGCTGAGCAGGGCGAATGAGCTATTTCCTGGTGCCCAGATCAGCAGTGTGAGATGGGGCATCGCGGGCCAGCGACTAAACTCTGGCCAGCTGCGACCCCAGTAGGCGCCCGAATGTGATGGCGGGGGTCACCAACATGCCGTTTGTATACGCCGCCCCAGAAGTAGCGCCGGCACCGATGACTTCACCGATGGCGAACAGGTTGGGGACCGCGCGCCGTTGTGAATCGAGCACCTGAAGGTTGCCGTTCACGCTCAGTCCGGCAAAAGACACCAGTGTCCAACCCTGCATGGCGATGCCATAGAAAGGAGGTGTTGAGAGCGCGTGCGGTCGGTACGCCCTGCCAAAGGGGTCAGGCGCGCCAGCTGATAACTGCTGGTTGTAGTCCGCCACATTCTGGGCCAGTACGCTGGGGTTGATGCCCGCTTTGAAGGCGAGTTCCCGGAGACTGCCAGCGCTATAGAACATCGGGTGAGTCAGGTGCTCCGATGCCAGTCTGTCGCGACTCCACCCGGGAATGATGGGATCAGACTTTTCCAGCATTGCAGCGTCGAAAACCGCCCAATGTCGGTGGCCGGGTTGTCGATAGATGCCTCGCTCAATTTGGTGAACGCTGGGGTGGTCCTCCCGCACAAAACGCTCACCACGTGCATTGACCAAAATCTCCCAGGGCTGCCTGATCGCGGGATTAAGAGGCGCCCAGGCGAACATTTGAGCCGGGTAGCGGGGTCCATCAGGAATCAGGCCAGGGAGGCTTGCGTATTTTTCTCCACCCACAATGGCACCGCCCGCAGACATGCCGAGAATCAAGCCGTCGCCCAGAGACGTCGGATAGGCTGTTGTGGCATAAAGCGGCACGCCGTGAAGCTCCTCAAACAGCCGTGGGTTGGCCGCACAGCCGCCCGCAGCGATAACAACACGTCCGCCCCGATAGTCCCGGGTGCCCGCGGTGTTAGTTGCGGTGACGCCGGTGACGGCACCCGTGCGGTCTTGAGTCAGATCGGTGGCGGCTGTGCCTGTGAGCAAGGTAATCGTGCCCCGGGCAATCTGCTCCTCGAGCGAGGGGAGGAAGGCGTTCAGAATCGACAGGCCGCTATCAACGCCTTGTTGGTACCGCCGGGTCAGGAAGTGATCATGGCCAATGCCGGTCACCGGATGCCCGTCCATGACCTCGAATCCATGGTCTGCCAGCCAGTTGATCGTCTCGCCGGCATGGTTCACGGTAAGCCGCGTGAGCGCAGGGTCAGCGGTGCCCTCGTTAATGCGCATGCAGTCATCAAAGTGCGCCTGAGGCGTATCGCTAATACCCAACCGCTTCTGGAATACCGTCCCTGCGCCGGCAATCTGGCCTGTTGACCAGAACAGGGTGCCCCCCAAGGCCGGGCTTTTCTCGATCAACAGTACACGCGCACCACCCAACGCGGCGAACAGTGCGCAGGGAATGCCTGCGGTGCCGCCGCCAATGACAATCACGTCGTAGTGAACCGATGAGTCTGCTCGCGCCGCGCCGAACCGCCACCAAGGGATGGTCGCGGCGGCAGTGAGCAGATGACGGCGCTTCAGGTGCGCCATGGAAAACCTGCGTCAGTCAGGGGACATGCTCTGCCTGTGGCGGGCCGCCTCACTCGGGTCTCGCCTTGATTCGCAGCAGGCGCCGCGTCCAGACCGACTGAAAAATCGGATCAAGCCATCGGTAGAGGCGGCCGGAAACCACGACCGGTTTAGCCGCCTCCACGCCCCGTATGGCGTCACGCACTACGACGTCTGCGTCATACCACAGCCATTTGGCCATGTTGTTTTTCATTTCCATGAGTCCCGCGGTCTCATGGAAGTCGGTGTGGGTGAAGCCCGGGCAAATCGCCGACACATGCACACCCTTCGCCGCTACGGTCAGATTAAGCTCCTCGGACAGCGCCACCAAATAGGCCTTGGCGGGCCCATAGTTGCAGCCACCTGAGCGCGGGACGCGTGCGGCAACAGAGGCGACGTTGATGACACGCCCATAACCGCGATCCACCATGCCCGGGATGAAGCGGTGACAGAGATCGGCCACCGACAGCATCATGAGCTGAAAGAAGGTCTGTTGCGCTGCCCAGTCTTTGTCTTGCAAGAGGTCAGGCCCGGCCACCCCTGCGTTATTGACCAGCCAGTTGACGGTCCAGCCGCCGGACTGACAGGTGTCAGCGATATGCTTGCCGGCGTCCTTGTCATTCAAGTCCGCGACAATGATCTGGCAGGTCACGCCATGCTGCTCAGTCAGCCCGGCAGCCAATGCTTGCAGACGATCCTCGCGCCGTGCCACGAGAATGAGATGATGGCCCATAGCCGCCAGCTGCCGGGCGAACTCTGCGCCCAAACCCGCAGAGGCGCCCGTGATAAGCGCGTAGCCCTCACCGTTCGTGTCTTCTGTGATCATCGATTGTTACTGACGCGTGTGGGGAGTAATAGGCTCACGGGGTCACCGACCAGCTGTGCAAACGAATTTTCCATGCGCCTGAGCTGTCCTTTGCGACGACGTCGATGTAGTGGCTGGTGGTGGAGGCTCCGTCCAGCGCTCCGGCGGGGAGATCCGCCGCGGCGCTCGCATCGACGATTCGGAGGATCGTGTAGTCATACTCGACAACCGCAGCATCGCCCATCATGGTGATCGCGTGTGGGGTGTCGATGGTGATCTCATAGCGCGCCGTCTCAAATACCGGCCCCAAGAATTCGCGATAATTTGCGCGCCCATCGAGCCCGGGTACGCCCGGCGGCCTGAGGCTGACGTCGGGATGCAGGCCGTTGACGTAGCCATCGATGTTGCTGCTCTCTACGGCGCGGATCCAGCCTTGGTATAGCGCCAGGATTTCATCGTGATCAGTGTCAGCTGCGCGCACGGGTTGAGTGAAAGCGGCGATGGCCGCAAGCATGAATGCGGTCGTTATAAGGCGTCTAAGATCGATCATTTCGTCAGCAGTCCCTTTTCTGAGTGTGCGAGCAATGCTCGCACGTTTTGAGGGATTGTCCGGTAGATGGCTCTGGTAGCGCAAGGCGGCCACCCAATGGTTGCCTCTGCAGTGTCTCGACTACATTCAGACGCGCGACGAGTTACGGTAATATTGGCAGTGGTACTGCCATTATCAAATTCCCAACCCACCGCTGGACAGACTGGAGCGCCCTATGTCGGAACTTATGTCGGAACTTACGTCGGAGAGAGTATCGGAGAAAACCCCCGAGAAAACATTGGAAGGCGTTGCGGAAGGCGTGTCTCACAGAGTCTCGATCGAGGTATCAGCACACATAGCCCACGTGACCCTAACCCGCGCGGACAAGATGAACGCCTTGGACCCTGCCATGTTTGAGGCGATCTGCG
>WTHO01000024.1:12623-25566 GCA_011523115.1 Halieaceae bacterium
ACCCGCGCGGACAAGATGAACGCCTTGGACCCTGCCATGTTTGAGGCGATCTGCGATGCCATCGACTCGCTCTCGAAACAGGATAGCTTGCGAGTCGTGGTGGTATCGGGTGAGGGCAGAGCTTTTTGTGCGGGGTTGGACCTGTCTAACTTCGCAAGCAGTGACAAGCCAATGGATCTGATGGCCCGGACGCATGGGCTCACCAATATGCCGCAGCAAGCCGCCTGGGGTTGGCGAACGCTTCCGGTACCTGTGATCGCTGCGGTGCATGGCGTGGCGTTGGGCGGTGGCCTGAACATCATGTCAGGCGCCGATATCCGGATTATCCACCCGGAGACCCGCTGCGCGGTGATGGAGATGCGCTGGGGGCTGGTGCCTGACATGGCGGGCTACCCGCTCTGGCGGGGCAACGTTCGGGACGATGTACTGCGCAAACTGGTCTATACCAACGCTGAATTTTCGGGCGCAGAGGCCTGTGCAATGGGATTCGCCACCGAAACCTCGGAAGATCCGCTGGCGCGTGCTATGGCCCTGGCCGAGGAGATTGCTGGCAAAAACCCTGAAGCCGTGCGAGCCGCCAAGCGACTCTCGAATCAGTTGGCAGACAGCACCGATGACCGTCTTTTACTCTCAGAATCGGAGGAGCAGACCCGGATTATCGGTAAGGCAAATCAAATGGAAGCCGTCATGGCCTTCATGGAGGGCCGTGCCCCGTCGTTTTCGGACTGAGTGTGACCGTCTGCCGAGGTGGACAGGCTGGCCCGGCACAAGGCACGAAGTGCTAGGATAAAGACCTTTCCCTGAGACAGCCCAAGTAGCCAAGGTGCTGTATTGGGTGTGATCCCCTCAGACTCGAGCGAGCGCCCTATGAGTGAAACTAGTCAACAGACGCATCACCGTGTCTGCCATCTGTGTGAGGCGATGTGCGGTCTGATTATCCGGACCGAAGGCAGCACGGTTGTGGATATTCGCGGTGATCGTAATGACCCCCTGAGTCGCGGGCACGTTTGCCCCAAGGCAGTGGCGCTCAAGGATATTCACGAGGATCCCGATCGACTCCGAAAACCCATGCGGCGGGTGCGCACCGCGCCGGGTGAGTATCGCCATGTCGAGATTGAGTGGCCCGAGGCGCTGGATCTGGCTGCTGAGGCATTGGCATCCACGATCCAGAGGCATGGTGTGGATGCCGTCGGTGCCTATTTCGGGAATCCTTCCGTGCACAACTACGGGATGCTCACGCATCAGCGCAATTTGTTCCGTCATATCCGTACCCGCAACCGTTTTTCGGCCACCTCGGTAGATCAGTTGCCGCACCATTTGGTGTCACTGTGGTGTTTTGGGCACATGCTGCTGAGTCCGATCCCTGACGTGGATCGCACCGATTACTTTTTGATGCTCGGAGCTAATCCGCTTGCGTCGAATGGCAGCATCTGGACGGTGCCCGATGTGCGCAAGCGCCTCAAAGATCTCAAGGCTCGCGGCGGTAAGATAGTCGTGGTTGACCCGCGGCGGACTGAGACGGCGGCACTCGCCAGTGAGCACCTCTTTATTCGGCCGGGCACTGACGCGGCGTTCTTGCTGGCGATCATTCATACGCTGTTCAGGGATAAGTTGGTGGCGCCGGGTCGATTGGCCGACTTTACAGACGGGCTGGACGAGGTGAGAGACGCTGTGCGGGATTTATCGCCCGAGTGGGCGGAACCGCTGACGGGCATTGGCGCGGCCGACACGGTGCGCATCGCACATGAGTTGGCTGGGGCAGATGCCGGGATCTGTTATGGGCGCATGGGGGTCAGCACCCAGGCGTTTGGCGCTTTGTGCCAGTGGGCGATACAGGTCATCAATGTCGCCACCGGACACCTCGATAAGCCCGGCGGCAGCCTGTTCACGCGACCGGCTATGGACCAGGTAGTGAACACCAACCCCGGGGGGTTTGGTCGTTTTACCAGTAGAGCGAGGGGCTTGCCTGAGTTCAATTATGAACTGCCGGCGGTGACGATGGTCGATGAGATCAGGACGCCGGGCGAGGGTCAGATTCGACTGATGTTCACGGGCGCGGGTAACCCCGTATTGTCGACCCCCAATGGGCGCGCATTGGACGAGGCGCTTGAGGAGGTCGATTTCATGATCTCGGTTGATCCGGCACTCAATGAAACGACCCGCCACGCCGACGTCATTTTGCCGCCCACCTCGCCGCTCGAGCATGACCACTATGACATTGCGTTTCACAATTTGGCGATCCGGAACACGGCGCGTTACAACCCTGCAGTCTTCGACAAACCTGAGGGATCGCTCCATGACTGGGAAATTTTCAGCGCCCTGGGCGAGCGCGTGGCAGCGCTACTGGGTCTCGACGCGATGCCAAGCGTTCCACCAGACCAGCTGGTCGATGCGGCACTGCGCAATGGCCCCTATGGCCACGATACGCCATGGCAGCTGAGCGTCGAAAAGCTAAAGGCGAACCCATCGGGCATTGATCTTGGCGCCCTCGAGCCGTCTTGCCCTGAGCGACTGCAAACGCCGGACCAGCGCATTCGTCTCGCGGTGCCTGAAGTGCTGGAGGACATCCACCGTTTCCACCGCGAGGTGGCGGAGGCCGGGGAGCACTATCGACTGATCGGTCGCCGACATGTTCGAGACAACAATTCCTGGATGCACAATCACCAAAGACTGATGAAGGGCAAGCCGCGCTGCCAACTGCTGATGAACCCGGGAGATGTTGCCAAAGAGGGCTGGCAGTCTGGGAAGGTGGTGACAATAGAGAGCCGTGTGGGGTCTGTAGAGGCTGAGCTGCTTGCGTCCGATGAGATGATGCCGGGCGTTGTCAGTCTGCCGCACGGCTATGGTCATGGCCGCAGGGGTACACGGGCGGCTGTGGCCAGTCGCCATGCCGGTGTCAGCTGCAACGACGTCACCGATGAGCGTTATGTGGATCAGCTCTCCGGGAACGCCGCCGTCAATGGATTGCCCGTTCAGTTATCTGTTCGAGGATCCGCCTGATGGGTAGTGACGACTCGCGCATAGCGGGCCATCGTATTCCCGCGGTTCAGGTAGAGAGCGGCGGTAAATACAAAAACAGTCGCGGTATGACGGTGATCAAGGACGGCATCAAAGCCTCTGCCGGCCAGGCAGAGCGCCCCGCAAAACCTGATTGGCTCAGAATGCGAGTGCAAAGCAGCCCCAAGTTTGAAGCGGTCCGCTCAATCGTTCACGAACATCGACTGGCAACGGTCTGTGAAGAGGCCAAGTGCCCAAACATCGGCGAGTGCTGGAGTGCCGGTACCGCCACAATTATGTTGATGGGCGATGTCTGCACCCGCGCTTGCCGATTTTGCTCTGTGAACACGGGCAACCCTAACGGATGGCTGGATCCTGAGGAGCCGGATAATACGGCGGAGGCAGTCAGGCTAATGGGTTTGCGCTACGTGGTGCTGACCTCGGTCAACCGTGACGATTTACCCGATGGCGGTGCCGGTCACTACGCAGCGGTGGTGCGAGCGACCAAGGCAGTCAATCCCGAGACTGCGGTGGAGGCACTGACGCCCGATTTTCTGGGCGACCTCTCGGCCATTGAGACCTTGTTGGACTCTGGTATCGAGGTCTTTGCGCAAAATGTGGAGACTGTGGAGAGATTGACTCATCCGGTGAGAGACCCGAGGGCCGGCTATCAGCAGACCCTCGATGTCTTGGCACACGGCAAAGCCTACCGCTCTGATGTGATTACCAAGACTTCCCTTATGCTGGGCCTTGGCGAGACGGAGGATGAAATCAAGCGCTGCATGGATGATCTTCGCCGTCACCGCGTCGACGTGCTGACACTGGGACAGTACCTTCAGCCCACCCGGCATCATCTCCCGGTTGAGCGCTTTGTCACGCCTGAGGAATTCGAGCGCTATCGGGACTGGGGTCTGGCGTGCGGTTTCTTGGAGGTCGTATCCGGCGCGTTTGTGCGCTCGAGTTATCGGGCAGAGCGAGTGCTTGAGCAGAACAACGTCGGTCTCGGGCCTGACTGATATGAGCGCGCCGCGTCGACCGCAGGTACTGTACCTCACTGCAGTGGACCGAGATGGCGGCACGGCAGGTCTCAGCCGGCAAACAAGGATCATTGTGGGTGTGCTGGCAAGGGACATGGCAGTGTCTCTTGCAATTGCGGGCCCAATCGAGCATCAGGCGCTGCAATCCTTGCGTGAGCAGTTTGCGCCGCTGCGCGCGGCAGGGGGCTTCCCGGCCAGCTCGGCTGATCAGCGGGCAGAGCGGGGATTACGCCGATTGACCCTCAGCCGCTTTGGCTCCGATATCATTAATGCTCGCCTGCAGGCGGCGATTCAGCGGCGATCAGACGCCTTTGATGCCATTGTCATCGACGAGCTGGTCGCCTCTCCCTACCTGCCGGTGAATGCGGGCTGCCCCGTTTACTATCTTGCTCACCGCTGCGAGGCAGATCTTGGCTCGCAGTCCCCATGGCGATGGCTTCAGTTGGGTAATCAGCGAGCCTGCAAAAAAACAGAGACCCAGTTGGCGCAGTCAGTGAGCGGTGTATTTGCGACAACCGCCGTGGCGAGCGGCCTGTTGGCTCAGGGAATGTCGCTCAGCCAGTTAAACCCCTCATTTGGGCGTTTCCGGCCTGAAATCGCGGTGAACGACACCGTCGACTGGAATCAAACCCGCAGTCGTCTGGGCTATGCGGGATATCTCGGAGATGATCGCAACCTGGCCAGTCTGGAGTGGCTACTCAAAGAGGTTTGGACGCCGGGGCAGCGCATATTTGAGGGTACCGAATTGCATCTGGTGGGCACCGCACCGCCTGCGCCACTCAGGGAACTGGCCGCTGCGAATAATAACGTTTATCTTCACAGTGGAGGCCGGCAGCAGCTGCAGTTTCTGGGTTGTCGCGCAGTGATCGAGCCGCTGATGTTTGAGCAACATGTGGATACCAAGCTGGTGAATGCGATGTCACATGGACTGCCAGTGGTGACCAGCCAGCAAGCGCTTGCAAGAGCTCATACTGACCTTGGGAATGGCGTGCTCGCCGCAGGAGGCCCCGAACAAATGGCGATGCTGATCCAGCGGGTAATGAAGGAGCACGAGTTTTGGCAGCGTCACGCGGATGCGGCTGCGGGCACTGCAGCGCTACAATTGCCCGACTATGAGGTGGCGCATGACCTGCGTCGCGCTGTGTTGAAAGGACAGGAGGAGGGAGTGACGGCATGACAGATTCGATCGCGACCCCCAGCTCATGAGCAATACATTCAGTCACGTTGGGTTGCTGGGCAGGCGGGAGCACCCCGGCGTCGAGGAAATCGTGTCGGGGTTGCTGAACCTTTTGGATGATCGCGGCTTGCAGGTCACCATAGAGGACCGTTTGGCAACCCTCGCTCACTTCGAGAGACGGGAGATGGAGTCCCGGGACCAGATCGGCGCAATGGTGGATCTGGCTATTGTCATAGGCGGTGATGGCAGCTTGCTGAGTGCCGCACGCACGCTGGTCAAACACGACACGCCCGTGATTGGCGTCAATCGCGGGCGACTGGGGTTTTTAACTGACGTGAGCCCGGATGAGCTGATTGATCAGGTCAGCGCTGTTCTGGATGGCAAATTCTTGAGCGAAAAGCGGTTCCTTCTGGACACTGAGGTGTGGCGCGGTGAGCAGGTGATTGGTCGCGGCGACGCGCTCAATGACATTGTTGTGAACTCTGGTGCCTCGGCACAAATGATCGAATTCGAGCTGAGCATTGACGGCGAATTCGTCTATCGATTGAACGCGGACGGCCTGCTGGTCGCCACCCCCACCGGTTCGACGGCTTACTGTCTCTCGGCCGGCGGCCCCATCATGTATCCGGGGCTTGACGCACTGGTATTGGTACCCATGTTCCCGCACTCTCTGACCAGTCGCCCAATTGTGGTGAGCGGGCAGAGCGAGATTCGTATTGACGTGGTCTCGCGAAACGACATTCACCCGCCGATTACCTGCGATGGTCAGATCTCCATTACCGCCTTGCCGGGTGACTCGGTGCGAATACGCAAAAAAAATCGGGAACTGACGCTCCTGCATCCACCGGGATACAGTTTCTACGCCAGCTGCAGAGACAAGCTGCGCTGGTCTGATGCGCTCGTTCAATAAACTACCCCCCGCAATTCAGCGCGCGCCCGCGACTTTTTCGCTGGTGGTCGCGACGACTGTCTGTTTCTTGCTTTTTTACCCACTGCAGTGGGTGGGCATGCTCGAGCTATTTAACTTTGTTCCGTTTCGGGCTGCAGGCGGCTACGTCGCGTTTGGCGAGTGGGGCGATTGGTGGCGACTGGTCACACCTACGCTGATTCACTTCGGTTGGCTACACGTGGTGTTTAATTGCCTCTGGCTGTGGGAGTTTGGGCAACGAATTGAGCACAGGCTCGGGGGTGTCAACCTTCTGGGTCTGTATGTGATTAGCGCGATGGCCAGTAACTTCTGTCAGTATTGGTGGGAGGGGCCGTCTATATTCGGCGGCATGTCCGGGGTGGTTTATGCCCTGCTGGGTATCATTATGGCCAGTCATTGGCGACGGCCAGGTTGGATTGCGCCGCCCCCGATGGCAGTTTTCGCTTTCATGCTCATCTGGTTGGTGATTGGCATGAGCGGCAGTATGGCGCTGCTGGGGGCGGACGCCATTGCCAACGGCGCTCATGTGGGTGGGTTGGTCGCCGGCTGGGTCCTTGGCTTGCTGGTGAGCAGCGCGCCGGCATTATTCAGAAAATCGTGAGTCGAAGAAGAGACAAGGTAGGAGTGAGCGTCGATGTCTGATCAGTATCGCGATTCGGTGCAGCAAATGGATCGCGAGGTGTATGAGCGGCTGGTCGATTCTCTGGCTACCGGCCGCTGGCCCGACGGACGCGCTCTGACCGACGCGCAACGGCAACATGCCATGAGAGCGGTGATTACCTGGGGTGAGCTCCATCTGCCCGCCGAGGCACGTGTCGGTTTCATTGACAAAGGGCACAAGGCGGGTGAGGTCTGTGACGAACCCGAGCCGATAGCGTGGAAGGAGTCTCAGCATGAGTGACTGGCGGGGTGGTCTGCGCAAAATGCAGGTTGAGTTGGGGGAGACCGTGCGCTACCGGTTGTTCCCTGAGCAGGGTGGCTTGTGTCTGAACGAGAGTCTCGGGCAATCCATCAGACTCTCTTTCACCGGCGCTATCCACTGTGTGGCCTGTGATCGACTCACCAAAAAAAGTTTCAACCAGGGTTATTGTTTTCCGTGTTTACGCAAGCTCGCTGCCTGCGACAGCTGCATTGTCAGCCCGGAAAAATGCCATTTGGCCGAGGGCACCTGCCGAGAGCCCGATTGGGCAGAGACACACTGTCAGGTGCCACATATTGTCTACCTGTCGAATACCTCCAGTGTGAAGGTCGGTATCACTCGAGAGACCCAGATTCCGACGCGCTGGATTGATCAGGGCGCAACGCAGGCGAAACCGATCGCGCGAGTCCAAACGCGCCATCAGTCTGGACTGCTCGAAGTGCTATGTGCACAGCACGTCGGTGATCGCACTGCATGGCAGACCATGCTGAAAGGGAATGGCGAGCCGCAGGATTTAGAGGCGATACGTCAAAAGGTGATGGCCAGTTGCAAGGAGGGTATTGCCGACCTGCAGCTGCAGCATGGTGACTCGGCTTTCGAGCTTTTGGAGGACGCCCCGGAGACAGAGATTGAGTATCCGGTGTTGAATTGGCCGGAGAAGGTCAAGGCCCATAACTTTGACAAGCAGCCGGTGGTAGAAGGAACGTTGATGGGTATCAAGGGCCAATATCTGATGCTGGATACCGGTGTACTCAACATCCGCAAGTTTGGTGGTTACGAGGTCGAGATCAAGGTGGCAGCATGATGGCGTTACGAGAAGGATTACCCGGCACAATCTATCGCAAGGACTACGAAGCTCCGGATTTCGGGGTTAACACGGTCGACTTGCTGGTGCAGATCGAACAGGGCCGTACTCGGGTTACTGCCACACTTGACCTTATCCGACGAACAGCCGGGGATCGCCCGCTCAGGCTCGACGGCGAGGCATTGGATTTACAGTGGGTGGAGCTTGATGGTGCGAGACTTGATAGCACTCAATACCAGATAGAGTCGGGGCAGCTGGTGATCCAGTCGGTGCCCGATGGATGCACCCTTCGCACCTGCGTTGATATCTGCCCTGAGGACAACACCTCTCTGGAGGGGTTTTATCGCTCTCAGAGCGCCTATTGCACACAATGCGAGGCGGAGGGGTTTCGCAAGATTACGTATTTCCCGGACCGGCCGGATGTTCTCGCGGTGTATACAGTGACCCTCGAGGCCAGCAGCGAGGCCTGCCCCGTTCTGCTCAGCAACGGTAATCTTGTCAGCGAAGAGAAACTTGAGGGCGGTCGTCACCGAGCCGTCTGGCACGATCCTTTTCCCAAACCCAGTTACCTGTTCGCCATGGTGGCAGGGGATCTCAAGCGCGTTAGCGATCAGTTTGTTATCTGCTCGGGTAAATCGGTCGATCTACACATTTGGGTGGAGGAGAAAGATGTCGGCTACTGCGATCATGCGATGAACTCTCTGAAGGCAGCGATGCGATGGGACGAGCAGGTCTATGGTCTCGAATATGACCTTGAGCTCTACAACATCGTAGCGGTGGACGACTTCAACATGGGGGCCATGGAGAACAAGAGTCTGAATGTCTTCAACACCTCCTGCGTGCTGGCACACCCCGACATCACGACGGATATGGGTTTTCAGCGGGTCGAGGCGGTAGTCGCCCACGAGTACTTCCATAACTACTCGGGCAACCGGGTCACCTGCAGAGACTGGTTTCAGTTGAGCTTGAAAGAAGGCTTTACCGTTTTTCGTGACAGCGAATTTTCTGCGGACATGAATTCACGAGGGGTGAAGCGAGTAGAGGACGCGCTATTTTTGCGGACGCACCAATTTGCTGAGGATGCGGGTCCACTGGCGCACCCCGTGCGCCCTGATGCCTTTGTCGATATCTCGAACTTTTATACGCTTACGGTATATGAGAAGGGTGCCGAGGTGGTGCGGATGCTTCATACCCTGCTCGGTCCCGACGCCTTTCACGCCGGTACCACCCTCTATTTCGAGCGTTTCGACGGGCAGGCTGTGACCTGCGACGATTTTGTTGACTGTCTCGCTGAGGCATCGGGTCAGGACCTCGAGCAATTCCGCCGCTGGTACGAACAGCCCGGTACGCCGGAAATCGCATTTGAAGAAAACTACGACCCAGAGGCCAAGCGTTACGAATTGCTGTTGCAGCAGCGGAATCTCTCCGGTGGCGAGGAGGAACGTCCGCCATTGGTCATTCCGGTCGCCGTCGGGCTGTTGGTAGAGGGTGAACCCCTGCCGCTTGATGGCAGCACAACGAAGGTGTTGGCGCTGAAAGATCGTGAGCAGCGATTTATTTTTGACGATGTGCCCGCCAGGCCAGTGCTCTCTTGCCTCAGGGGCTTTTCGGCACCGGTCCGATTGGTGACGGATCAATCCGAGTCAGACTTGCTGACGTTGATGGGCGGTGACGATGACGCATTTGTGGCTTGGGATGCTGCCCAAAGCCTTCTGGCGAGGTCCATTGAGCGGGTCAGCCCGGAGTCGCCCGATGCGTTTACCGCGGATTTGCAGCGCGCGTGCGAACAAGTGCTGTCTGGCGGCATGGATCCGGCGATGAAAGCGCTGACCTTGTCTCTCCCCAGCGAGGAATACCTCGCTGACCGAGCTGCGCAGCGTGGGCTGGTTGACGTTGCGGAAATCCATCAGCAACGACGTCGCCTCAAAGCGGCAATGGGCGAGGCGATGAATTCTCCATGGCGTCAGGTGTTGACCTCTTACGCAAACGCCGAGCAATACAGGCCGGGCGCATACGATATCGGAGTGCGGGCGCTGCGACATCTCGCCCTCGACTTCCTGTTGGCCGCCGAGCCGCAAGCGCTTGGCCCGGCCCGGGATCTCTATGAATCATCAGACAACCTCACTGATCGCCTTGCCGCGCTCAGGTGGATCGTTTGCCACGGGCAGCCAGAGGAGCGGGCAGAGGTGCTGGACGATTTCTATGGGCGCTGGAAACATGAGGCATTGGTGGTCAATCAATGGTTAACCGTTCAGGCTACCCGACCGAATGCCGATTGCGTTGAAAGCGTCGCGGCGCTCATGGAGCACGAGTCCTTTGATTGGAGAAATCCCAATAAATTAAGGGCACTTATCGGCGCGTTTGCGTCGAGTAACCCGATTGCGTTTCATCGGCCTGACGGTGCGGGCTACCGGCTGATGGGTGATGTCGTGGCGCGTATTCAGGCGACCAACCCCCAGATTGCGGCACGGATGCTTGCCCCGCTAACCCGCTGGAAGCGCTTCGCCAGCGGGCAGGACGCCATGCGGGGTGAATTAGAGCGCCTGGCGGCGATTGATCCGCTACCCAAAGATGTTTTTGAGGTGGTGAGTCGGGCGCTGAGTGAGAGCGGCTAAGTGGGTCAGCGCCGGTACGCTCGCCACCGAGCCGTCATATAAAAGCTCAGGTGGGGTAGAGCGCAAGCGTTGACGACCCGCTGTCGCTGGTTCTCAGAGACGGTTCGTTGCGAAGTGTTTCAATCAGCCCTTGATAACTACCGGCCGCCTCATCCACGCCGTACAGTGAACGATCCAAGCTTTGTAGCTGGCGTGCCAGTTCGTCCGAGCTGACCCGCGCGAGTGCGCTGAGAGACCCGAAGTGCCGGTCGTGATGAAGTGATGCCCAGTCCAGAACGGCGCGTCTCAGCGCGGCCACGTCGCCTGTTTCCAGATTGCGCCGGACCGCTACCAGCGCTTGCCGCAGATCAGCCGCTGCGGGCCCTGACGGCACGCTGTTTGACGGCCCGGTGTGGCCCGCGCGATGGCGAGTCCACAGAAGCACAGCCAGCGCGAGCGCTATGAGCCAGCCGCTACCGCTCAAAATCCATATCCAGACGGGCAGAACGGCTGTCGAGGAAGGTGCGGAATCGGTGACCACAGTAGGGGCCTCGGTGCCCGGGATCGATAATGCGTTGACTGAAACGGATCGTGCAGGCAACACCGCAAACTGCAGCGTATCCGTCTCGGTGTTCCACCAGGGAATGCGAATTTCGGGAAGCGTCCAATTTCCGCCAGAGCGTGCGACCAGCGCCTCACTCTGAATACGCTGTCCTTGCAGGCCGTCAGCTAATTCGCTCTGTTCAATGGATTCCTGATCGGGATAGAAGCGCAGTTCCGGGATGTTCATCGTGCCCTGAATGCTGCTCAGAGGGGGTAGCTGGCTGCCCTGCAGACCCTTGGCGATCAGAGTCAGCGTTCGAGTGGTTGAATCGCCTACTTCGAGTGATTCAGGGTCCAGGGACCACTTCTCGGTCAAGTTCAGCTCGCGAGCCGGGAGCCACACCTCCCCGGGAAAATCATCGGGTACGCTCTTTACTTGAAGTTCAATGGGTGAGGATGCCATTCGTAAGCGCCGGCCCAGACGGGCGCCGAGCAGTGATCGCCCTGGCTGAACTTCTCGTGCCGTGAAACCAATTGCGGGGATCGTCAGTGTGCCGCTTTTTTGTGGGTACACCGCATATCGGAGCTCCGTGACCAGCCAGGTGCGGTTGCCGACCCGCCGCTGAAATGATCGTCTCTCCAGATCCTCAACGGTTGCTCCAGGGATGTCGAACACCGAAATCTCACCGCCGTCTAAATTGATGGCTTGTTGAAGCGTCACAGTGAGGATCGTCTCCGCCTGCACGTAGACCGAGGCTTCGTCGACACTGGCCTCAAAGAGCACCAGTGCATCGCCAGGTGCGACAATCGGTTCCGGATTCACACGAATCGCCACGGGCGTGGTAGAGCGGCCGCTGTGGCTGAGCGAGGGAATACTCAACGTGCCCTCCCGAAGCGGCGCAAGTTCCATTTCCAGTGAGCGAGTGACCTGATTCTGACCGTTGATATACCGTGCGTTGGTGGCGCTGGAGCGTGACAGGATTTCCCAGTCGCGACTCAGTGGGCTGAGATCAATTTCGGCCGGTTGCTCGCCGGCGTCTCCGAGGAGCGTCAGCCGCAGCGTCTCACCCATCGCGATTTCTCGCCGATCCACCGTCGCCGACAATTCTGCGACGGCCACCGATGCCCACAGCGAGGCCATGATCGTCGCCAGCAGTGCAAGCGTCTTACCAACGGATCGATTCATCGGGCTCCTCGCCTTCTCTCAGTCGCTGCATCGTCTGGTAGCGAAACTTGCGTCGCAACAATCCGCCCGGATCATCGGGCACGCGGCGCAGCCACTGTTCGAGTGCCTGCTGCTCTTCCAAAGCCTCGTCGAATTTTGCCATTTGTTCCTGTGTGGCGGCGTCCAAAGCCTCAGAATTGTCCCTCTGCTCATCCGCCAGCGCGGGATTCTGCTGACTCGATTGCTCCTCGTTATTCCCTTGATCGCTCTCGCCGTCAGCGCTGTCACTCCCTTGATCTTCTTGAGCTCCCTGCTCGCTGTCGTCAGAGGATTCCGAGGATTCGCCGCCGTCTGATTCGCTCTCGCTCCCGTCCTCCGACTGCTCTTGCTCTGAATTTTCCTTATCACCCTGTTGCTCGTCTTCCTGCTCCTGCTGATCAAGAAGGGATTGAATGAAATCTCGATTGGCGATGGCATCCTCGGCATCAGGCTCCCGAGCCAGGCTCTCTTCATAGGCCTTCAGCGCGCCTTTGAGGTCACCTTGCAGCGCAAGCGAATTCCCCAAGTTGTACAGATTGTCAACGGTGAGATCACCGGCAAAACTTTGTGATGCGGCGTCATAGGCGCCGGCCGCATACTCTGCCACGCCCCGCCAATCCGGGTTGGAGAAGGTCTGAGCCGCTTGATCGTGGGCGCCGGCTGCCATGTGTCTTGCCCCCTGCTGATCAGGCGTCAGCCAGAGATCCTGCCACTCCGCTGCCTCGGGCGGCGGCGATGC
>WTHO01000024.1:25666-30487 GCA_011523115.1 Halieaceae bacterium
CCGTCGTTATCCTTGAGAAAGCCGCCGCTGGGCAGCGGGATCGGCGCACCGGAGGCTGTCCCGATGGCGAGCACCGCTAATGTTGCGCCACTCTCGGTTAAGGCATCTTGCGCCCGGTTCGTGTCAAAACCGGGCAAGCCGTCGGTCATAAGTAGTATTTGTCCGCCCTGAGCGCCCGCAGTGCTCAATAGCGCTGACGCCATTTCCACGCCACTCGTCGCATCGGCGCCAGGTAAGGGCATGATGGTGGGTGATAGCGCTGGCATGAGATTGGCGATGGTGCGGGTATCGTCGGTTAATGGGGTGACGACGTGTGCATCGCCTGCGAACACCACAAGGCCGGTGACCCCTTCCTTACGTGTTTCCAACAAGTCCAGGATTTTTTGCCTGGCCCTCTGGATTCGACTTGGCTGAATGTCCGCGGCCAGCATCGAGGCGCTGAGATCCAGAACAATCACCAGTGCGTCAGCCCGTTTGATAACGGGCAACTCGACGCGCTTGAGGCTGGGCCCGGCGGCAGCCAGCACAACCAGGCCCAGCAGCAAGATGGGCAGCCAGAAAAAAGAGCGCAGATTTTCGCTTTTTTGGTCCGGTAAAAGGTGCGACAGCAGCTCGGCATCGATCACCTTTGACCAATCTCCCTGCTGTGCGCGGCGTTGCCAGAGGGCAATCCCAAGCAAGGGGCACAGGAGCAGCGCCCACAAGAGCTCTGGCCGCAACAAATGAAACCCGTCAATCACGCGTCTTACCCATAGCGGGCCCCCGCGCTTCTTCTCGGCAGCCATCGGCTTCTTATCACCGCCAGAAGGCTGGCCAGTCCAATAGCCACTAAAAGCGGAATCCAGCTTAAAGCGCGCTTGGGTCGGAAGGTGCTGGCTTCCTGCTCGACGGGCTCGAGCTCATCCAGCAAAGCGTATACGGCCTCGAGTTCAGCAGGAGAGGTGGCACGGAAGTATCTGCCGCCAGTGGCTTCGGCAACGGCGTTGAGCATGGCTTCGTCCACCTCGCTGCGTCCCCGGGAGGTTCTGCCCAGATTCCTGCTGATCCCGATGGTATAGATCTTGACGTTCAGTTGCGCCGCAAGCGCAGCTGCCTCCATCGGGTCAACCGTGCTGGCGGTATCCTGCCCATCGGTCAGTAGGACGAAGATTCGCGAGCTGGCGGGTCGTTCCCGCAGTCTTTTTATTGCCAGGCCCAACGCATCACCGATTGCGGTGTCCTCGCCCGCGAAGCCCAGTTGCGCCTCGTCGATAAATCGCGTGACGGTGCTGAGATCGAAGGTTAACGGCGCCTGCAGGTAAGCGCGGGTTCCGAACAGGATTAGCCCGACGCGATCCCCCTGTCTGCGCTGGGTGAAGTCAGCGGCGATTGCCTTCACGGCGGTGATGCGGGGCACCAGTCGGCTGCCAATCTGCATATCTTCGATCTGCATGCTCCCGGAGAGGTCCAGTCCGAGCATCAGATCGCGACCTGTATTGGGTAACTCAATGGGCTCACCGATCCATTGTGGCCGCGCCACCGCCGTAATCAGCATCATCCAAGCCAGCCATAGCAACCACCAGGACCCGCGACTGGATTTGGCTGAAGCGCCCGAACCACTCAGGCCGCGCCACCGTGCCGCAAAAGGCGCGCGGAGTGCCGCGCTCTGTTGGGACTTATCGCGACTGAAGAAATGCACCAGCCAGGGCACAGGTGCCGCCGCAAAAACCCATGGCCACAGCCACTCAAGCACGATCAGCCTCGTGCCGCTTGATCCAGTGTTCGACCGCGTCAAACAGCGCATCAGTGACCTCGATGGGATGCTGCTGATAGCGCGTCTCAAGCGCGTTGAAGGCCTCAGGGGGGAGGCTGGCGCAACGCTGATGCAAAAAAGACAGCCATGGCTCGCCGTGGAGGCCGGCGATCCGTTCAGAGGGGCAAGCTCTCAGTGCCGCGGCTTTCAATAGCCGATTGACGGACGCGGCACTCGCTTGTTGCGCCCTCAGTGAGGCCAGCTCCGCCAGGGCTAATCGCCGATAAAACCGGCGATTGCGTCGTTTCCTGGCCCAAACCCACAGCACAACAAGTGCAACCAGCAAGACGATGGCGACACCCCACCAGCCAGGGGCGAGGGGCCACCAGCCGATGGGTGTTGGCTCACGCAACGGTGCGAGCTGGCTGAGCATCATTTCAGGGTTCATCGCGCCGGGAACACCGTCAGTAGCTGCTTCAGCGGGTCCTGCTCAGTCAGGATCGGCAGTAGCGGTATTCGCAATTCCCGCAGCTGGCGGGAAAGCTGCTCTTGCTGCTGTTGAAAGTCGTTGATGTAGGTCTCCCGCGCCTCTGCGAAGCTGGTATCGAGTTGCGCGCGATTTAAACCGTCGGTAACGGCGTAAAATCCGGCCTCAGGGAGCGCCGTTTCCAGTCTGTCGGCGACCGAGATGGCCACTATCTGAGTTTTACGGGCAAGCCTGCGTAGCGGTCCCAGGTGGTCTGCGACGAGCAAGTCGTGAAAGTCGCTGATGAGAAAAAGACGGGTGCCCGGTCTGGCGATACGTTCCATGTGTTGCAGGAGGTCGGCCATGGTCAGGGTTGACTGACTGCCGTCCGCGGACGCACCACCTTCCGACACGAGGTCACCGATCATACTCAGCACGGCGTGCTGACTGCGCTTGGGACGAGTGTCGCGTAGCTGTGAGTCGCCCAGCACGGCACCTCCAATTCGTTCACCCGCCTGTAAGCCGGACCACAGGGCGACCGCGCCAAGGTGGGCAGCCATCACCGATTTAAAACACCGTTTTGATCCGAACTTCATAGGGGCCCGAAGGTCCACGGCGACCAGAATGGGTTGTTCGCGATCTTCATGAAACAGTTTGGTGTGCGGGGTCCCGGAGCGGGCGGTTACCCGCCAATCGATTGCCCGAACGTCGTCTCCGGCGGCGTAGGCTCTGACTTCGTCAAATTCGACGCCGCGTCCTCGTTGTTTTGCCCGACGCATGCCGGCCAGGTTGGCCAGTGCGCGGGTTTGACCGGTTACGTCGACGAATCTTGAAGCGAAACGGCAGGCGATCAGCCCTTCCGCGGTGACGTTAGCACCGCGGGGCCCCACACTGGACATTTTATTGGTAGCGTGCTCAGGCAACCGGCACGCGCTCCAGTAGTCGCTCGACAATTCTATCGCTGCTGACGCCGGCGGCCTCGGCCTCAAAGGAGACGATGAGTCTGTGGCGGAGACAGTCCATGGCGACGGCCTGCACGTCATCCGGGCTGACATAATCCCGGCCTGAGATCCAGGCATTTGCGCGCGCGCAGCGGTCGATCGCAATCGTCGCGCGCGGGCTGGCACCAAACTCCAGCCAGTCAGCCAGCTCGCTGTCGTAACGGCCAGGTTCCCGGGTGCCGATAATCAGCTGGATGATGTATTCCTCGACCGGCGCTGCCATATGAATGTTGAGCACGGCCTGCCGAGCAGAGAAGATATCTTTCTGCGTAACGGTGCCCTCGGGTTTGCTATGACTGCCCGTGGCCTCGTTTCTGGCGAGTTTCAGGATCGCTTGTTCGGCACCGGCGTCGGGATAGGACACGCGCACATGCATCAAAAAGCGATCCAGTTGCGCTTCGGGTAGCGGGTAGGTGCCTTCCTGCTCGATCGGATTCTGGGTGGCCATTACCAGAAATAAATCCGGGAGCGTGTAGGTCTGACTGCCAATACTGACTTGTCGTTCGGCCATCGCTTCAAGGAGTGCTGACTGCACCTTGGCCGGGGCGCGGTTGATTTCATCTGCCAACACCAGATTATTGAAGATGGGCCCTTGCTGAAATTCGAATGCCCCGGTTTGTGGACGAAAAATGTCAGTGCCCGTGATATCGCCGGGTAGCAGGTCGGGCGTGAACTGGATGCGATGAAAGCTGCCCTCAATCCCCGCTGCCATTTCCTTGATGGCGCGGGTTTTAGCCAGTCCGGGTGCACCTTCAACCAGCAGGTGGCCATCGGCCAGCAGCGCCAGCATCAGTTTGTGAATAAGATCGTGCTGGCCAACAATCTGTTGCGCCAGCCAGTTTTCCAGGTTCGCGAGGGTTTGATAATTCACGGGTCAGGCCTTAGTTACTGCAGTGTCAGAAATAGCATCATTTCCGACCATTATAAGACCTGACAGCTTAAAACTTGCGGCTCCCATCGGAGCCCCGTCAGGCGAGTGGTCAGAAGCCCGACAATTTATAGCATGTCAGAGCGTCTGTGAGACCCTCGCGCCAATCGCTTCGACCCTCTCGCCAGCCTTCCAGCCACTTTACGCGCGCGAGTCCGGTCAAAAAGGGACAGTTTTCTTTAGATCGGCCGGCGAGGCCGAGCTGATAACCCTTCTCAAAGGCTCGTTTGATGCGGTTTCGCTTTGATCTTTTCATTCGCCCTCTCTTTCCACGTTGCCAGAGTCATTCGACATGACGGCGGGTGCGCCGCGCACACTGCCTTGTGCCCACCAAAGACATGTGGGCATCGGGAAAGGGGCGGAGGGACGAACCCTCGCCAAGCGCCGGCGAATGGGGATCCTCTGCGGGACCACTGATAGATCGCTGGCTGAGATCGGTAAAGCTTGATCCGGTCTCTGATGTGGCGTCCAAGACAGACTAGCGCGAGGACTTTGGCGTGTCGAAAAATTTTTTCTCATCAGCAGGCACCACTGTCATTAGCTTAAGTAATAAGCCAATGTTTGTGCGGTCTGGAGGGGGCCAAAATTAATTTTTTATACATTCTCGGTGATCCGGGGTACATACGGAGGCGTAAACCCTGCGACCGGATGATCGACTCTCCGGTTAAGCCATCTTCCCCCAGGTGGCGAATTC
>WTHO01000141.1 GCA_011523115.1 Halieaceae bacterium
CAGTCCGCGTCGAATAACCTGAGTCACTGAGATGTCCATTGATCCCAATACGCCCGTTTTGCTGGGCGCAGGTCAGTTTACCGAGCGTCTCGACGACCAGTTCGAAGGACTGATGCCAGAGGACTTGGCGGCGCGCGCGTGTGAAGCTGCACTGGCCGATACTGGCGCGGCTGAGTCGCTGAGCCCGCTGATAGATCGTCTCGCTTGCGTAAGAATGTTCGCTCACTCCGTGCCCGATTTTATCGTGCCCGTCATCGCTCCCTTTGGGCGCAGCAGTAGCCCGCCGTTGTCGATTTTGAGTCGGCTCGCATTGCCGAATGCTGCCGCTATCTACTCGCGGGCCTGCGGTGATGAACCGCAGCGCTTGGTCTTCGAGCTCGGTGATGCGCTGGTGCGAGGTGAAATCAACGGCGCGATCATCTGCGGTGCTGAAGCGCTGGCCACCTCCCGTCAGTTTCAGCGACAGGGTCTGTCGGTGGACTGGAGTGACGAGCCCGAGGGTGACACCGACGATCGTGGCGCCTGCACTGAGCTGCTCTTCGATGCCGAGCTCAATCGGCACGGTGCATGGAATCCTGTCGATATCTATCCCTTACAAGAACAGGTGAGGCGGAGTGAGCTCGGCCTCAGTAAGTCGGCCTATCGGTCGCTGTTAGCAGAGCTGATGGCCCGCTTTAACGCCGTGGCGGCGGCCAACTCGTATGCCATGTTTGGCGATGTCATGACGGCGGCAGAGATCGGCGAGGAGTCGGGCAAAAACCGTCTGATGGGTGATCCACACCTAAAATCGATGGTGGCCAAAGATGGCGTGAATCAGGCCTCGGCCCTGGTACTCACTCGCTGGGAGACGGCGCAAGCCCTCGATGTTGCGGAGCGGGCGATTTTCCTCCATGGGCATGGGACCGGCACAGAGCCCCAGGTCTTGAACCGACGCTCGATAGGACAGTCAGAGGCGATGGCGGCGGCCTATCGCAGCGCGTTGGCGGGTGCAGGTATCGAAAGTGAGCAGATTGGCGCCGCGGATCTGTATTCTTGTTTTCCGATTGCCGTATGGGTGGCGATGGATGCCTTGGGCATGAGCCTTAATGACCCAAGGCCGCTGACATTGACCGGTGGTTTACCCTTCTTTGGCGGGCCGGGTAACAACTACTCGACCCATGGGATCGCCGAGATGGTGCATTGGTTGCGAGCGCAGTCTGCACCGTCGTACGGCATTGTCGGTGCCAATGGTGGTTATCTTTCCAAGCATGCCGTGGGCATTTATGCCAACATTCCCGCCGAGTTTCCTGAAGCGGTCCCGGAATTCAAGGCCCCCGAGGTTGTTGAGGTTGTCTCGGACCCGGAGCCCGATGGGGTCATTGAGAGTTATACCTTTCAGCCACAGAAAGGCACGGCAAGGGCGGTTGTTGTGGGCCGACAGGTGTCCGACGGGCGCCGTTGGGTCGCAGTGGCTGACCCCGAGGATGCCGAGCTGCTTGACTGGTTCAAGCAGGCGGACCCATTGGGTGAGCAGGTCGTGGTGACAGCAGGTGAGCGCAATATCGTGCGCCGGCGGGCCTAGCCAAAAGAGATTAATCTGAGTGAGAAATAGGAGTTAACACATGGATATCAATGGAAAAGTTGCCGTCGTCACCGGGGGTGCCTCGGGCATCGGTCAGGCGGTGACACGTCGGATCGCCGCGGCGGGCGGCAAGGTCGTTATTTTTGACTTGAATGAGGATGCGGGGCAGGGAATGGTCGCCGAGCTCGGGGCCGACAACTGCGTCTTCGCCAATGTGAATGTGGTGGACGAAGCGTCCGCAAAAGCGGGTGTTGAGGCCGCT
Source organism: Halieaceae bacterium (assembly GCA_011523115.1). GTDB lineage: Bacteria > Pseudomonadota > Gammaproteobacteria > Pseudomonadales > Halieaceae > Luminiphilus. The sequence goes on from WTHO01000141.1 coordinate 1,824, forward strand.
GTAGGCGCATTTGGCACCATCCATATCAACGTAAACTGTGCGGGTATCGGCAACGCGGCGAAAACCCTTGGCCGGGACGGACCGTTCCCGATGGACGTCTGGAATAAAGTCATATCAGTGAACCTGACGGGCACCTTCAATGTGCTGCGATTGTGTGCGGAGGTTATGGCAAAGCATGATCCTGTCACCGACGACGGTGCTCGTGGCGTCATTATCAACACGGCTTCCGTGGCTGCCTATGAGGGTCAGATGGGGCAGGCTGCCTACAGTGCCAGTAAGGGGGGCATCGTCGGGATGACACTGCCTATCGCACGAGATCTCTCAACCCTTGGCATCCGCGTCAATACGATTGTACCGGGCCTGATCAACACACCCTTGTTCAATGGTCTGACACCGGAGTTCGTCGAATCGCTGTCGCAGTCAGTGCTGTATCCCAAGCGTCTGGGAAGGCCTGAGGAAATCGCGCAGCTGGCGACCTCAATAATTGATAATGATTACATCAATGGTGAATGCATCCGCATGGACGGCGGCATCCGCATGCAACCCCGTTAACAAGGAGCGTCACGATGTCAGACGAAGCAACAGTTTTAACCGAAGAGGCCGATGGCGTGCTCGTCATCACCATCAATCGCCCGGAAGCTAAAAATGCGGTGAACCTAGCGGTCGCGCAGGGCGTTGCCGCAGCGCTTGAGCGTCTTGATAGCGATGACTCGCTGCGGGTTGGGGTATTGACCGGTGCCGGCGGCACGTTTTGCGCAGGCATGGACCTGAAGGCCTTCGTATCCGGCGAGTTTCCGCACATCGATGGACGAGGTTTTGGTGGCATGACAGAACGCTCCGCCGATAAGCCTTTGATCGCAGCGGTCGAGGGTTACGCCCTCGCCGGTGGCTGCGAGCTGGCAATCGCTTGCGACCTTATCATTGCTGCCGATAACGCTAAGTTTGGCATCCCCGAAGTGAAGCGGGGCCTTGTCGCTGCCGCGGGTGGTCTGGTCCGTTTGCCGTCCCAGATTCCCTATCGGGTAGCGATGGAGTTGGCCCTGACAGGCGAATTCATGGCCGCAGACCGCGCGTTGGCCATGGGTTTGGTCAATCAACTGACCGAGGCAGGCGGCGCATTAGACGCCGCCAAGTCATTGGCCCAGCGAATCGCCGAGAATGGCCCGATGGCCGTCAAGGTGAGCAAAGCCATCATCAAGGCGTCCCGCGACTGGAGTGATGATGAGGCCTGGACGAACCAAAACGCACTCACTCAACCCGTTTTCACCAGCGAGGATGCGATCGAGGGCGCGACGGCTTTTGCAGAAAAACGCAAGCCGGAGTGGAAGGGGCGTTGAGTTAACCAATCTCGGTTTGATCTTTGCAGAGTCCATGGCACATTTAGCCAACTAGGCTCTGCGCAATAGTCAGGGGCACGAAGTGGGGACGAAGTAGCGGTGAACGAGAGCGACCTTGGAGTTATCAGAAAACTACTGGCGCATGATCTTATGCAGGTCTACGTGCGGTTGTTTTTACTACTCAGTGTCGCTTGGTTTTCAGTTGAGATCTTCGCGCCGTTCCTCGCCCTGATGCTTTGGTCTGTCATTCTGGCCGTGTCCCTGTACCCGCTGAATCAATGGTTGTCGCTGCGTCTGCACCTGAGCGAGGGGAAGGCGGCGATTGTTTTTGTCGTGATGGCCTTTGTCATCGTGGGGGCGCCTACCGTAGCTTTGGGCGTTTCGCTGGCAGAGCACGTCCGGGAATGGGTCACGATTCTGGGAGATCAGCAGGTGCAGGTTCCGGAGGCTAATCCTGCGGTGGCTGAGTGGCCGCTCATTGGGCCAGCCATATATGACCTGTGGCAGCGAGCCCACGAGGATCTGATGTCAGCGGCGCGGATGATCCAGCCGCAATTACTGTCTGGCGGTCGCATTTTGCTCGGTGCTGCTGCAAACACTCTTCTAGCGCTGATCCTGTTTTTCGTCGCGCTACTGATCGCCGGGCTTATGATGGCCAACGCGACAGCGGGTGCGAACCGAAGTCGGCAACTGCTGGGCACCTTTGCCGACCATGAACGGGGCGACGAGATTCAGACGTTGGTTGTTGCCACTATCCGCTCCGTCTCGAACGGGGTGGTAGGCGTGGCATTTTTGCAGGCTCTGGCACTGGGTGTCGGCTTTCTGGCCCTGGGCGTTCCGGCGGCAGGCGTGTTGGCGCTCCTCGTGCTCTTCCTCGGGGTCTTGCAACTTCCCTCAGCGCTGGTTGTGCTCCCCGCTTTGGCCTGGGTATGGCTGGTAGGCGATGGTGGCACTGTCGGTAATGCCATCGGCACGCTTTATTTGCTTGCTGCGGGGATGGCAGATGGTCTTCTCAAGCCGTATCTCCTGGGGCGTGGTGTCGATACGCCGATGCCCGTGGTGTTGATCGGCGCCCTGGGTGGTATGGCCGCGGAGGGCTTGATCGGTCTTTTCGTCGGTGCAGTAACGCTGTCGGTGGGTTACAAGTTGCTCATGTCGTGGGTTGACCATAGCGTCGCCGAGCAAGAGGCGCTTGAGCAATCCGAGGGCAACTCTGGAGCCTGAGCGACCCGTCGACCTTTGAGCCCTCGCCGTGTGGTCCGTAACGAAATTCGTGGCGTAATGCTCTCAGTTCATTGTCACCAGCGGCTTCACACCATGTCTCGTCTCGTCATCCCGAACCCATCAGTCACCCTGTTGCTACTGTTGCTCGCGGCCTGCGCGGGGCCTGACTACCGGGCCATAACGGATGCCTCGATCGCAACCACTACCGGTGTGGTCAGTGCCGAGGCCGGCCCGGAGGGGGCGATGAGGTATCGGGATATCCCGTTTGCCAAGCCGCCGGTTGCGGGGCGTCGCTGGGCGGCGCCAGAGACGCTACACAGTCCAGAGAGCCAGATCATACCGTTGCCGGACATGGTGATGTGCCCGCAGCCTCAAAGCATGGCGTCTGGCGGTGCCGTTGGGGCGTATCTCGGTTCTGAAGATTGCCTTTATCTCGATGTCTACACCCCGGGTAATTTGGCTGTCGACGCTCCTTTGCCCGTGATGCTATGGATCCACGGGGGGAGTAATCTGACTGGCCATAAGGGTACTTATGACTTTTCTCGGTTAGCCGCTAGAGAGAAGGTGGTGGTCGTGGTGATCAACTATCGATTGGGTCCCTTCGGCTGGTTCGCTCATCCCGCCTTGAATGGCGAGAATCTGACCGAGCCCGCATTGGCAAATTTCGGCACGCTGGACATGATTGAGGCACTGCGGTGGACGAAAACCAACATTGCCCAATTTGGCGGTGACCCGACCAACGTCACGGTTTTCGGGGAGAGTGCCGGTGGTCGAAATGTCTTTAGCCTGTTGGCGTCACCGCTTGCCGATGGACTGTTTCACAGAGCGATCGCGCAGTCGGGGCATGTCAGGAGCGTTACGCTGGATGAGGCGTATAACGGTGAGCGGCAGTACCCTATGGTGGATAGGGGCAGTTGGGAGGTCGTCGGTGCGCTGGGCCTGGAGCCTGAGTCTGCGACAGCGCGAGCCTTACGAGAGGTGTCGACCAGTGACCTGCTCGAGGCTTACTTTGAGCTTGATGAGGATCACATCCAGCCGCTGGTTATCCGCGATGGGGTTGTGATTCCCAAAGCCGGTATTTTGGCGGCATTGGCGGATCCAGAGTACGCCAAAGACGTTCCGGTGATGGCGGGTACGACGCGGGACGAAATCACACTTTGGGTAGGTTTGAGCCGGTATTTCGTCGACATCAGTTACCCACTGACACGCTCTTTGCCGCCGAAAATTCGTATTAAAGACCCGCTGCTGTACGCCTTTTGGGTTGATATGCGCTCGCGTGGCTGGAAGTTGGGCGCGGTGGACCTGCCCTTCACTGCGATGCAGGCGGCGGGGTATGACCAACTTTATGCCTATCGCTTTGATTGGGATGAACAAGCCGATACCTATCTCGTACCCTTTTCAGAAATTTTGGGAGCCTCCCACGCGAGTGAGATCGCCTTCGTGATGGGCGCCCCAATGTACGGCTCTATCGGAAAATACATGTACCCCGACACGGAGTCTGCGGCAGAGATGACCGAGATCATGATGACGGGCTGGGCCGAATTTGCTCGCACAGGATCGCCCTCGTTGCCCGATGGCACACCGTGGGCCCCTTATGACGCGGAGAGGCCTGAATTCATGCGGCTGGATGCGGGCGGTGTGGGCATGAGTGATGATGTGCCGTCACGGGATGAGCTCCTTGAGCAGGTCGCGCGCACCGAATTGTTGTCGCCACTGGAGCAGTGTTTGCTGGTGTGGGAATTGGTCACGGCGGTGGGTGTGCCGGACTACGAGGCTTACGCCCTCTGGAATGCTGGGCGCTGTGCCGAGACAGACGCACCTGCTGAAAAGCGTCGCATTCGTGAGGCGCTCGAGGCAGAGTACGGCAGTGTCTATTTTTCGGGATAGCACTTCAGTGTCAGGGCATCGTGGGGTCTAGGGCGCAGGTCCTCGCCATCGCTGGTGGCTCCGGTAGCGGAAAGACGACGCTTGCGGGTGCGTTGCTGGAGGTGTTAACGCCCGACCGCGTGGCCCTTGTGCCACTCGACACCTATTACCACGACCTGTCTCACCTCCCACTGAAAGACAGAGAGTCAATAAACTTTGATCACCCCGAGGCGCTCGATTTGGCGTTGTTCTGCTGCCACCTTGAATGCTTGCGCAGGGGCGAGCCCGCAGAGTGCCCTGACTATGATTTCACTGCCCATTGTCGGCGGTCGGCGACCAGACGAGTTGAGCCGAGGCGGCTGATCGTGGTCGAGGGGATTTTCCTCGCAGCGACTCCCGCACTGCGCGACCTCTATGATCACTTGGTGTTTATTGAGACGCCCGCAAAGTTGAGGCGTGACAGGCGTCATCGGCGGGATCAATTTGAGAGGGGCCGCGATGCGGCCTCCATCGAGCGTTTTTGGATGAGGGCCGAAGAAAGCTTTGCCGATTGGGGCCCTGTTGCAAGGGAATCGGCGGATCAGGTGATCGACGGGGCACAATCTCCGCAAGCGATGCTGGCGGATCTGACCGCTACGTTCGAGCTGGGAAAGCCTGCCAAAGCGGTAGCCAGCATCGCTGCTGCCCGCGGCTGAGGTGCGCCAGAGATCGCTCAAGCTTCCCGCTGTTTGGCTGCCCACTCGAAATGACGGGCTAGGACGGGGTCACTTCGCAGAGCCTCCAGCGAACAAAATTGCCTCGCCAGCGTCATCTCGTCGTATTCCCGATGTATGCCGCGGTGGCAGAGCCGGCAGACTCGCACCCCCGCCTGCAGTTTCTCCTTACTGAAATGCCGTCTGAAATGCGCCCGGCGATGTACCTTTTTGGGAATCAGGTGATGAAAGGTGAGCGGCACGACGCGCCCGCAACATGCGCATTGCCGCGAGACTTCGTGCGTGGGCTCTACGATGCGGGCAATGCCGCTTCAATCGCAGATCTGATTTCCTCTCCGTCGGGTTTGGCGCTGCTGGGAAAGTGGCCCACGATGTCACCAGAAGAGGACACAACGTATTTGTTGAAGTTCCAGCGCGGATAACCAGACGCTTCGCCAAGGCCCTTGAAAACCGGATTCGCGTCTGAGCCGCGGACGGGTGAGGTGGCCAGGACCGGGAAGGTCACGTCGTACTTCTCGAAGCACACTTCAGCGGCGTCGCCCTCATCGTTATCCTCCTGAAAAAAGTCGTCGCTGGAGAAGCCGAGCACAACCAGCCCACGGTCCTCGTACTCCCGGTGGATCTGCTCAAGACCTTCAAATTGGGAGGTATAGCCGCAGTAGCTGGCGGTATTCACGATGAGTAGTGCCTTGCCCTCGTAGGCCTCGCAAAACTGAATGTTCTCGGTTGAAGCCAGCTGGCGCATCGAGTGATTCAGAAAACTTGGACAAGAAGCAGACGCTCCAGCGGAGAGGGCGATGAGCAGTGTGGCTGCAGTGAGCGAGAGGGCTTTCATAGCGCATATTCCTTGGGTTGTGCGCTTTATACGACGGGGCAAAGGCCGCAGATCGCAGCCGTCACCGATTGCCCTCTCGGAGGACGACTTAGGCCTTGGTGATGCCACAGGCGTGGGTCAGCACGAGATGGGTGTGCCCGCGTTCATTGAGTGAGCGCGTCGATGAACGAGGAGAGTGTTACTTGCACCCAGTCTGGGTGGCAAACATGCGCCGCCACATGCGACCCCCAACGGCCTTTGCCGGCTAAACAAGGATCGGCTGGCTGGATCGGAGGGACGGGTTTCAGCATGACCTGCCGGTTGCTACCCGCCAGTTCAGCGGCAAAGGGCGACCTCGTCACCGGGTCGTCCCAATCCTGTAAGAGCAGAATGGGTATATCGAGTTGGGCGGCCAGACGGAGTGGGCTCTTTGGCCCATGAGGCAGGGCATAGCGGTGAATGGCGGCGCGCGCGGCGACCGCAAAGAAAGGCGCAGGAATGCCGGTATTCACCTGGCCGCCTGTCATCAGGCTATCGAACACGTCGAGCTGAGGGTCCAGAAGAATCATCCCATCGATGCGTAACCCGTTTGCGGCTGCATGAATGGCAGCGCTGCCCCCCATGGAAGCCCCCAGAACGAGACGTGGCAGCTCAGAAGCCTGATGGGCGTCGAGCCAGTTGCCGGCCGCGATCACATCACGCCACTCTGTGGCACCCATGCGCAACCTGCCGTCGGTGACGGGCGACTTGCCGTGGTTGCGCAGGTCCATTGTGACGACCGATACGCCCAGTTCGTTCAGGGTGCGGTAAAAGTCAAGGGAGCCGACGAACTCTGATATGCGGTTCGAACCTGCGCCGTGCACAAAAATCAGTTCGGCCCGCGGCCGTTCAGCGGGGATCCACCACGCTCTGAGAAGCAGCTCATCGCTGGGTATCAGCGTTGATTCGAACGCCAGCCCGCGGTCGCCGGGATCGACATCGATCCAATAGGGTGAGGTGGCCACCATATAGGGCGGCGCTAACACGAGGGATAGCCCGACCCAGCTGATAAACAGACCGACACCACCGAGGCTCAGCCATCGAGGCAACTGCTGGCTATGCATGCCCGATCAGGCTGAGAGGACGCGTCTGAGCCAGCTATCCTGATGACGCTCCTGCTCGCGTAATAACAACAGCCGACTGATTTCGCTTTCGATGGCTGAGGCGAATTTTTTCCTCAGCGCGCTGAGTTTCCTCGTGGAGAGTTCGACGCCTTTGTATTCGGACAAGTCGATAGGCTTACCAATGGCAAAGTAGGTGCTCTTGGGTTTGGGCAACGGCCCGCCCAGTAATCCGGTCGGTATGGGCGGTACAAGGTCAGTCCTGAGATCAGCGGGTAACACCCCGGCCTTCATCAGCCAGTGCGCCAATGGTGAATTCACCAAGGATTCTGAAGAGATTGCGTGATCATAGTATTCGTCAGGCCCCACTGATGCGACCGGCACCACGGTGTAGCCCGCGCTCGCTGCCAACCTGACGAAACCATAGCGCTGCTTCCACTGCAGCTGATAGCGCGCTTCGGGGGGTTTCACCGACTCATAGGCACCGCCCGGATACAGTAACAGGTCATCACCGCGGGCCATCAATCGTTCGACGATGGCTGCCTGCCCGGACACGCCACCCATAGCATGCGCGACTGCCGCATAGTAGGGGTTGGCGAACAGAGATTTGTCTCCCAGACCTTTCACATAGCGACCATGGTCGTAATAAAGGTAGAGATGAAAAAGTGCCGCATCGATCGCCATGAAAGCATGATTACCGATGAACAGAGCGGGCTCTTCCGGCAGATTCTCTAATCCGACAAATCGCGGCTTGAACCAGGCGCGCCCCAGCCCTGCCGCTGCAGCGACCTGAGGGGCAATAGGCATGCCATAACGGGATATGTACTCGACGTACCCATCGGGTTCTGCCTGTGGACAAGGAGCTCGACTGACCATGAATTACTGCCTCTGTGACGGTATTGAGCTTAGCAAAACTGCCGGACTATTTTAGGCGTAGTAATGCAAGTCTCAGTTGAAAGCAAAAGCCTTCAGTGCAAACCCTCATCCTTGGCTCTCCCCTAAATCCATGCCTCAAGCCACTTCTCGATGACTGAACCCGGATCCTCGGTGACTGGACCAGGGCTCAAGCATTGGGCGCTACTCGGTTACCTCGTGCTCGTGTGGGGCTTCGCCTTCGCCCTGATTGCGGTGGCGCTGGAACGCTTTCACCCGATTTTTATTGTTTGGAGTCGCCTGCTTATGGGGGCGCTGGTGATGTGGTGTGTGTGGCGGTGGCACGCTGGCGTATGGACGCTGGGGCGAGAGTGGTGGCCGCGCCTCGCCATGCTCAGCATGACCGGCAATATCATTCCATTTTCTCTGATCGCCTGGGCCGAGCAGTCTGTGCCTTCTGCCGAGGTTGGCATCCTCATGGCGTTAATGCCTATTGCGACTCTGATCCTTGCGCACTGGTTGCTTGACCACGAGCCTTTGACTTTGCACCGCTTGGCGGGGGTGGCAGTGGGCTTCGTCGGCGTTCTGCTACTGGTGGGAGAGGACCTGTTCTCCCAAACGGCGAGTGGACAATGGCCCGGGCAGGTGGCAACGTTACTGGCGACGCTGAGTTACGCCTTCAACGGTGTTTATGCCAAAAGGCTTCCGCCCGCAAATCCCGTTGCGCTGTCCCTCGGTAGCCTGCTAGTCGGTAGCTTGGTCTTGGCGTTGCCGGCGCTGTGGCTGCAGCTCAACGGGCCGGGTTGGGCGCCCACTGTGCCATCTGTTACGGCGTTGCTGGTGCTCGGCGCGCTGGGCACGGGCGTTGCTACGTGGTCCTACTTTATTGTGGTGACTGAGCGCGGTCCCGCTTTTCTCTCGACCATCAATTACTTGATACCTGCGGTGGCGTTTATCGCCGGCACGGCGCTGCTGTCAGAACCTTGGGGCTGGGAGCATTTATTGGCATTGGCGCTGATCCTGACTGGGGTGTGGCTGATTCAGGCTCGCAGAGCATAAGCACAGCGTGGGCACGCGCACACAGGCAGCGGCAGCTACTCTAAATCGAATCGCTGTCGTAAAAATCGCGCAACACCATCTTCATCATGATGGCCGATCACCTCGTCCGCCGCATCGAGAATGACAGGGTCTGCGTTGGCGGGTGCGTAGCACTCCGTGGCGCATTCGAACATGCTGAGATCATTGTCACCGTCTCCAAAGGCGATGACATGCTCCACATCCAGCTCTGACCGCAAATGATTGATTGCATTGCCTTTGCTGCCCAGGCTGTGGTGGATATCAACCCAGTGGAGGGCGGCGTTTTGGGCCGCGTGCTCGCCCATTTCTCGCTCATGAATCGCAACGCCAGAATAGGCAACAAGATGCTGCTCCTCCGCGATGCTTGCTCTCACTTTGTCCACTGCCAGTGCACTCCCCAACGAGAAAACATTAATGACGCTGATTTCGTCGGGCATTTCAGTGAGAGGCATTAATGGGAGGTGCCGCTCCGCCTCAAACAGGTCGGCCAGCTTATGCTCGCTCTTGCTTTTAAGCGGGCCGTGATAGAGCACGTGCCGCTGCCCCGCCTGCAAGGAAAAAACGAAAGGGGTGAGGTCGTTGAGCGTGAAGGCTGCCAAAACATGCCACACCTCCTCGCGGGTCAGTAAATGATGGTGGCTATAGCGCTCTTCTGCGGGCGACCAAATAATCGCGCCGTTCTTGAGGATCATTGGCAAGGTGAAGTAGTGGTCCCTGAGGGGAGCGGCGGCTGCCTGAAGCGTCCGCCCCGTGGCCACGGTGTAGGGGATGCGCTTAGCTCTCATCAGGGCCAGCGTGTCCGCGGTGTAGCCGGATATTTTCGAGGTTTTATCCAGCAGGGTACCGTCGAGGTCGAAAACGACCAGCGTCATCGTCTCGACTCCGACGATAGATTCACTAATGGTATCAAGCTGCGCTCAATGTTCGGTCACCACCAGGTCCGCCACGAGAGAGTCTCTGATTGCCGACGGCACTTCGTACCGCTCCAGAGGGTAGCTAGGGTGATCGATTCCCGCATAAAGGGTTGCCCCATCTTTCAGCGCATTGATCTGTTCCGGCGTCACCTCGAAACGGAGAAAGTGCACCGATGCGGTTTTGTCCGCCGTGGTGCGATCGAGATCCTCGTCAGCAATCGGCACAATCCGGTCCATATCATCCACTTGTAACCACACTTGGTCCTCTATGCCGATCATCTCGCCCAAACGCACGGCGCGTTGTGCCGGGTCAGGAATTTCAATCATGAAGGTGGCTTTCCAGTTATGGCCATCTGGGATCAGCGGGTTGTAGGCGCTCAGTTCCTCTTCAATCCCCTCAGCTTCAAATACTCGCTCAATGCGCAGCATTTCCTGTATCTGGTAGCGAATGGTCGTTGCGTCTTCAAAGTAAAGTCGCGCGTGTTCGCCGAGCGCCAGCTGGCGATTCTTTTTGTGGGCCATGACCTCAGCGCGAAAATCGGCGCGCCGGGTCGCATACTCCTCGAGGCTCCACAGGTCGTCGCGTGTCAGGTGTGTCATCACAGGTTCCTCAATTTTGCGGATGTTCATTGTAGGGGATTACAAGCCGTACGCTTCTCTGAGAAGCGTCATGGGGTGTTCTGCTTTGGAGACCTTTTCAGCGAGATGCGCGATGTGCTCCCCAGCCATGGGACAGTCGCTGATGAACCGGTCGGGCGCTTGCTCATCGACTTTACGCACGGTCGGCCGCGCTATTTTCACGGATTTGTCTCGAGTCTCTTTCTTCACTGCATAGGTGCCGTCGTGCCCGGAGCATCGCTCATACGCTGTCACGTCGCTGTCCGCGATCAGATTCAGCACGTCGCGGGTTTTGAGCCCAATGTTTTGCACGCGCTGATGACAGGCAACCTGATAGGCGACGTTGCCAAGGGCCGATTGAAAGTCCGTGTTGAGCGCATCACCCTTATGCCGCGCCCACAGGTACTCAAAGGGGTCGTAGAAGGCTTTCTGTACTTTGATGACGTCCGGGTCATCGGGGTACATCAGCGGCAATTCCTGTTTGTACATCAGCACACAGGAGGGGATGGGGGCAGTGAGGTCGTAGCCCTCGTCAACCAATTTCGCCAATACCGGAATGTTGGCCTGCTTGAGCGCGTCGACGCTGTCGAGATCACCCAGCTCGAGCTTTGGCATGCCGCAGCACTTCTCCTTGGGCACGATGTCAATGTGAATCCCGTTGTGTTGAAAAACCTTTACGAAATCCTCGCCGACATCGGGGCTGTTGTAGTTGCCGTAGCAGGTTGCGTAAAGCGCGACTTTACCGGTGGTATTGCCCACCTTCTGAGGCTCCTGCGGGACCAATAGTGGCTTAACGCGCTTTCGCAGTGTCTTGCTGTGCAGCTTGGGGAGAGGTGCTTCGTGGTGGATGTCCATTCCCGCAGATAGCGCTTTTCGGAAAGCGCCCGTCTTGTTGAGCGCGTTCACGGTGATGTCCACCAAGGGAATGGAGGTTGTCGACAACAAGCGGTCAGTGCTGGTCAACGTCCGGTCCCTCAGTGAGGCGCCCTCGGTTTTGAAACGCTGGGCTTTGGCGCGCAGCATCAGATGCGGGAAATCCACATTAAATTCATGTGGTGGCACATAGGGGCACTTTGTCAGGTAACACAGATCACAGAGGTAGCATTGTTCCGCCACCTTGCCGTAGTCGGCCGTGTCCACGCCGTCGACTTCCATAGTGTCTGATTCGTCAATCAGATCAAACAAAGTGGGGAAGGCATCGCACAGACTGACGCAACGCCTGCAGCCGTGACAAACGTCAAAAACCCGCTCTAATTCCTTGTTTAGGGATGACTTGTCCCAAAAATCATCGTTTTTCCAATCCAACGGGTGGCGTGTGGGTGCGTCGATGCTGCCTTCTCTCATGGCAATAAAAACTCTTAATTCAAAAAAACGTCAAGACAGTCTTTTCAGTACGAGCGGGGGGCGGGCTCGTATTAAAAACTGATGGGTAGAAAAAGCGAGGGGAGCGAATACGCTCCCCTCGGTGCCTTCGAGCGATATGCTCAATTAGTCTTCGAGATTATCCAGCGCCTTCTGGAAACGATTGGCGTGACTACGCTCAGCCTTGGCCAGTGTCTCGAACCAGTCGGCAATCTCGTCGAAACCTTCGTCGCGCGCGGTCTTGGCCATGCCAGGGTACATGTCGGTGTACTCATGGGTTTCGCCGGCGATAGAGGCTTCAAGATTCTTTTTCGTGTCGCCCATTGGCAGGCCCGTGGCGGGATCGCCCACAGCCTCGAGGTACTCGAGGTGACCATGCGCATGGCCTGTCTCACCTTCTGCAGTTGAGCGGAATACGGCGGCCACGTCGTTGTAGCCCTCAACGTCCGCCTTCGATGCGAAGTAAAGGTAACGTCGATTTGCCTGCGACTCGCCCGCAAATGCGTCCTTCAAATTCTGCTCTGTAGCACTGCCTTTCAATTCCATTTCACACTCCTGATATTTTCGAGTTGGGAAGATGAGGTCGGCCCAGAAAAGGACCATTGATCTCTCACAGCCCAATATACCGAGTTTGCTGAACTTTGGCTTACTGAAAATATAAAAAAAAATGATCGAAAAAACCGATTGAGGTAATCTGCCGTCGCGCCTCCGTATCAGGCGCGCCAGTGGCGTCAACGCCTGACGTCGAACCGCAAGGAAAAGTCATGCGCCAACCTACGCTCAAACAACTCCGCTATCTCTGCGCAGTGGCCGAGTATCAGCATTTTGGTCAGGCGGCCACTGCCTGTCATGTCAGCCAAAGCACCTTGAGTGCCGGTGTTTCGGAGTTGGAGGAGTCGCTCGGCGTCAGTTTGGTGGAGCGCAATAACCGCAGAGTGTTCCTGACATCGCTTGGAGAGGAAGTGGTCGAGCGTGCCCGGGATTTGCTGGTCAGTGTTGAGGATATGGTCTCGCTCTGCGCCGGCGCCGGTGTGCCTTTTCAGGGTCGTATGCGGATGGGCGTCATTCCCACTGTCGCGCCCTACCTATTGCCGGGTTTGCTCGGTCAGATCAGGGCGCGTTATCCCGATTTCAAACTGTTTATCCGTGAGGATCTCAGTCAGCCGCTGGTGGACAGCCTGCTGAGTGGCGAGTTGGACGTTTTGCTTCTCGCGCTGCCTTTCCCTGCCGAACAGGTGGAGGTCATGACACTGTTTGAAGATGAGTTCATGCTGGCCTGCCCAACAGGCCACCCACTCGCGGCGCGTGCCAGTTTGAGAAGCGCCGATCTCAGAGGCGAATCCCTGCTGCTTCTCGAGGAGGGGCACTGTCTCAGGGACCACGCGCTTGAGGCCTGCAAGCTTCGGGACTCTCAAGTTACCGTCCCTTATCAGGCAACCAGTTTGGCCACTATCGTGCAGATGGTGGCCAATGACATTGGCGTCACGCTGCTACCCGGCATGGCCGTCAGTGCTGGCATCGTCGGTAACGCGCCGCTGACAGTCAGGTCATTTGAACAACCTAATGTCACCCGAAAAATCGGGCTCATGTGGCGCAAAAAGACGCCGCGCAGGGTCGAGTTTCGGCAATTGGGCGAGCTGATTGCGGGCCTTATCGGGGCTTAAGCGATCGTATCAGCGTCTCCGACCTTTGCCCTTGTGTTCTCCCGTATGCTGAGTCCGGAAAGTCCGACCATCGGGCCTGACGATCCGGTGTCGTTTGGGGGGCTGTCGCAGCGGAATCAGATGTTGAGTGCCATTGCCGATCAAGTCGCGCCGCCCCATTTGTTTAAGCGCTTTCCTCAGCAATGGCCAGTTGTCCGGGTCGTGATAGCGCAAGAAAGCCTTATGGAGGCGTCGTTGGTTGAGACGCTTAACGGTGGGGACTTGGTGGCTGTCTCGTTTGACGCGTTGCAGCGGGTTGAAACCCGTGTGGTACATCGCAGTCGCGGTGGCCATGGGTGATGGATAGAAAGTCTGTACCTGATCGGCTTTGAAACGATGCTTCTTCAGCCACAACGCTAACTCCACCATGTCCTGATCCGTCGTCCCCGGGTGCGCGGCAATGAAGTACGGGATCAGGTACTGCTTTTTCCCGGCTTCCTTGGAGAAGCGTTCAAACATTTCCGCGAACCGATCGTAGCTGCCGATACCCGGCTTCATCATCTTAGATAGCGGGCCGTTTTCGGTGTGTTCTGGCGCGATCTTCAGGTAGCCGCCAACATGATGCGTGACCAGTTCCTTCACGTACTCCGGGCTCTCTACCGCGAGATCGTATCGAAGGCCGGAAGCGATCAGGACTTTTTTAACGCCGGCTGTCTCCCTCGCCTTGCGGTAAAGATCAATCAATGGTTGATGGTCAGTGTTCAAGTTCTTGCAGATGCCCGGGTAAACGCAGCTCAATTTGCGGCACGCGGCTTCTGTCTCTTTATCTTTGCAGGCCAGTCGCCACATGTTCGCGGTCGGGCCACCTAAATCCGAGATGACGCCGGTAAAAGCAGGGCTGGTATCGCGGATACGCTCAACCTCGCGGATGATTGAGTCCTCCGACCGGCTCTGGATGATGCGGCCTTCATGTTCGGTGATGGAACAGAAGGTGCACCCACCGAAACAGCCCCGCATAATATTGACGGAGTGCTGGATCATCTCCATCGCCGGGACGGCGGCGTCGCCGTACATCGGGTGCGGCAGGCGCTGGTAGGGCAACTCAAACACCCAGTCGAGTTCCTCCGTTTCCAGCGGAATCGGCGGCGGATTCAACCAGACCTCTCGGTCCCCATGCGCTTGCACCATAGCTAGGGCGTTATGCGGATTGGTCTCCTTGTGAAATACCCTCGAAGCATGCGCGTAAAGCACGGGGTCCTCTGCGACGGCCTCTGCGGAGGGAAGTCTGATCGCATGGGTATGGGGTTTCGGGCTGGCCATCAAGCGAATGGGTGTTTCGGTCTCCGGTTCAGCTCGCGCCTGTTCACAGGGCTCCGGCTCCATGCCTTCGTAAGGATTGGGATGGGCTTCGACTGTGCCCGGTTTATCCACAGAAGTGGAATCGATCAGCACTCGACCCTCAGGTGGCGTTGGGCTCACGTATGCCGTACCCCTGATATCAGTTAACTCGCCGATAGGTTCGCCGCCAGCCAATCTATGCGCCACCTCAACGATGGCACGCTCGGCGTTGCCGAATAAAAGCAGATCGGCACGGCTATCCAGCAGCACCGAGCGCCGGATGCGATCACTCCAGTAGTCGTAGTGAGCGATGCGTCTCAGGCTCGCCTCAATTCCGCCGATCACAATGGGCACGCCCTTGTAGGCTTCACGTAAGCGTTGGCTATACACCGTGACCGCGCGGTCAGGACGTTTCCCGGGCACATTGCCTGGGGTGTAGGCGTCGTCATTGCGTCGTTTTTTATCGGCGGTGTAATGGTTAATCATCGAATCCATGTTGCCGGCGGTGACGCCGAAAAACAGGTTCGGCTTGCCGAGCGCCTCGAACGCCTCTGCCGATTGCCAATCGGGCTGGGCGATCATGCCCACCCGGAAACCCTGCGCTTCCAGCACTCTGCCTATCACCGCCATGCCAAAACTGGGGTGATCAACGTAGCCGTCTCCGGATACGATAATGATGTCGCAACTGTCCCATCCCAGTTGCTCCATCTCGTTCCGTGACATCGGCAACCACGGTGCCGGGCCAAGACACTCGGCCCAAAACTTGCGGTAGCTGAATAAAGGGGTGGGCTTGGGGTTCATGTTTTTTGCGCGCGCTCCCTGATGTCTCGGGGCACGTCCAGTTCGCTACCGCAATACTTGCAGTGAAGCGCGTCAACGCTGTGGCCCTGCTTGGCGCACACTGGACAGTTCCAGGGTAGGGGAGGGTCCGGGCTCTGCCTTTGGTTGATGCGTTCCCAGAGTTCGCGGGTAATGATGGCTGTGGGCACCGCGATGATGCTGTAGCCGACGAGCATGCCGAATCCTGCCACGAAGCGACCCGCTGGTGTTTGCGGGACCAAATCACCGTAGCCCACGGTCGTGATCGTCACGACCGCCCAATAAATGCTCATGGGGATACTTTCGAATCCGCTACCCGCGCCCTCAATGACATACATCACGCAGGCGAAGACCACGACCACTACCATCACCATGATCAAAAAAACAAAGATAGAGCGCGCCGTATTTCTCAGTGCGCTGAGTATTTCATTAAGCTCGGTAAACAGGGACATCAGACGCAGGATTCTGAACACCCGAACTACGCGCAACAGTCGCACAACGACAAGCGGTGCGGCCTCTGGCATCAGAATGGCAATGTAGGTGGGAAGGATCGCCAGCAGGTCGATAACGCCCCAAAAACTCAGTAGATATGCGCGCCTGTGTTGAGTGCACCAAATCCTCGTGACGTATTCTGCGGTGAAGACGGCGGTGAAGAAAATTTCGCACTTCCAGAATATGTCCTCGTAGGCTGCGTGGATATGCGGTACCGAATCGATCATGACCACCACAACGCTGGCCAGGATCAGCACTAACAGCGCGATATCAAAATTGCGTCCGGCACGCGTGCTCGTGCCAAAGATAATGACTTCCAGCTGGTGGCGAAGCGTGTCTCCCGCGCCCGAGTTCGGCCCCTCAGTCTTTTCTGCTTCAGTCGTCACAGGAGAGATTGAAGCGTTTGCCAAACGCTCTCCATGATCAGGGGCTGTGCCGCTTCGGTGGGGTGGATGCCATCGGCCTGCATCAATTCTTGATCAAGCGCGACTGACTGCAGCGGGAATTCACCCAGCTCTGCGCGCGTGCCTTCCACGGCCTCCCTGAAGCTGGCTCGGAACGCATCCGTATAATATTTGCCAAAGTTGGGAGGTATTTCCATCGGCAGCACGAGTACCGCTGCACCTGTCTCCTCGGAGAGCGAGATCATTTGTCTCAGATTGCTTTGAAGTTGCCCGACAGGATAGCCGCGCAGCCCGTCATTGCCACCCAGTTCAATGATCACGGTATGGGGTTGATGAGAGCGGAGCAATTCAGGTAACCGGCGCAGGCCCCCGGCAGACGTCTCTCCGGATATACTGGCGTTAACGGTCCGATAGGGTTGACCCTCCTGCTGCAGGCGGGTATCGAGCAGCGTGACCCAGCCACGCTCGATGGGCATACCGTAGGCAGCGCTAATGCTGTCGCCCAGTACCAAAATAGATGCTTTGTCTTGAGCGTTGGTGGCACCTGACGCACCGATTAACAGTAGCAATCCAAGCCCGGCCAATGCCCGTAACCGTGGGGCGAGGGCCCTCAATATGATCAAAGTCAGTCAACTCCTTAAAACAGTGTCCACCGCCGACGGCGAACTCGAAATTCTACGAGGGATTGACTTTGAGGTCCCCTCTGGCGCCTCTGCCGCAATCGTCGGTGCCTCTGGCTCGGGTAAGTCTACCCTGCTGGGTCTTCTCGCGGGGATGGATGTCGCCTCCAGTGGCAAGATTTGGTTAGACGGGGAGTGTCTCAGCGACCTTGACGAGGATCAGCGTGCTCGCTTGCGCGCTGAAAAGGTGGGGTTTGTATTCCAAAGCTTTCAATTGTTGCCGGCGCTGACAGCGCTTGAGAACGTGATGTTGCCACTGGAGTTAGCGGGCATGTCCGATGCAGCGGCGACAGCAGAACGCTTTCTTGGGGAGGTCGGGCTTGAAAACCGCCTCAATCACTACCCGACCACATTATCGGGTGGTGAGCAGCAGCGAGTCGCCATCGCCAGGGCCTTTGCGCGCCAACCCCGCATCCTTTTCGCCGATGAGCCAACGGGCAATCTGGATACCCGAACGGGTGAGCGAGTGATTGAGTTGTTATTCGAACTCAATGACCGTATCGAGACGACGCTCGTTCTGGTCACCCATGACCAGCGACTGGCCGAACGGTGTCAGCGCTGTTTCAACATGAGTGCGGGTGAATTGCGTGAAGCCTGAGATCGCCGTTGCAGTGGAGCATTGCCCTTGAGTCATTCGCTGAGTGGCAAATTTCTCGTCCGTGAATGGCGGAGCGGTGAGCTGGGGATCCTGTTGCTGGCTCTGGTGCTGGCCGTATCGGTTGTCGTGGGGGTCAGCAGTTTTGTTGGCCGGCTGCAGTCTGCGTTGCTCTCCGAAAGCGCGCGGTTTCTCGCCGCAGATTTAGTTGTTGTCAGCCGCAGCTCGCTTCAAGACGACTGGGTGGAGAGAGCTGAGGCGCAGGGACTGACGACCAGTCTCAGCGTCGGCTTTCCCTCGATGACGGTTGCAGATCCGGATCACATGGCGCTGGTGTCAGTTAAGGCGGTGTCTGACGGATATCCTCTGCGGGGAACATTGCAGTGGTCCTCCGAGGCCTACGGGCAGTTGCAAAGCGATGGAGCCATTCCTCCACCGGGCGAGGTCTGGCTGGCGCCCCGGCTGTTCTCCCTGCTCAATGTGACGTTGGGCGATAGCTTGCTGGTGGGAGAAGCGGGACTGACTGTTTCTGGGGCAGTCAGGAGCGAGCCGGACGCGACAGCCGCCGTCTTCGGTTTTGGCCCGCGTCTTTTGATGAACACCAAGGATATTCCCGATACGGGTGTCGTTCAGCCAGGTAGTCGCGTGGAGTATCGACTCTTGGTCAGCGGCTCTCCGGAGGCCGTTACGGCCTATGAAGAATGGCTGACGCCGCTGCTGGGTCAGGGGCAGCGTCTAGACACCATCGAGGGCGCTCAACCCCGAATAGGCAATACTCTGGATCGCGCACAGGGCTTTTTGCTGCTCGCAGGCAGTCTCGCCGTCGTGTTGGCGGCGGCAGCGATTACGCTGGCGAGTCGCCGGTTCGGTGAGCGTCACACGCAGTACGTCGCGATTCTCAAAAGCCTTGGCGCGCAGTCTGAAAAGATATCGCGGTTATATGGCGCTAGCCTGGCCACGCTGGGCGCGGGCGGCACCCTGGTAGGCTGCGTCGTCGGCTGGGGACTGCAGGAGGGTTTCATCAGGGCACTGGGCGACCTGCTTCCCGTGACACCGGGACCAGCGGGTTGGGAGCCCATCATGATCGGGGTGGTAACCGCGGCCGTGTGTATGCTCTTTTTTGCCTGGCCGCCGTTGAGGCGGCTCGGGCAAGCCTCTCCATTGAGCGTTTTGCGAGCTGACATTGGTATTGAGGAGTCCCAGCGTGCCGGCGACTACGTCATCGGTGCAGCGTCCATTGTCGGTTTGATGTGGTGGTACAGCGGGAGCGCTGCCGTCACTTTCGCCGTCGTGTCCGGGCTGTCAGTGGTGGTTGGTCTGGGTTTCTTCGTCGCCAGAGCGCTACTCTCCGGTGGAAGACGCGCGGGAGGCTTCGCTGGCAGCATTTGGCGGGTTGCCCTCGCGGGATTACAGCGCAGAGGCCGAGCTAACGCGTTACAGATGGTGATTTTCGCGATGGCGATTATGCTGATGTTGCTGCTCTCCGTAGTCCGCTCCTCGTTGATAGGGCAGTGGCAGGCTCAGCTTCCCGCAGATGCGCCTAACCACTTTCTGCTGAATCTGGCTCCGGAGGAGACCCCAGTGCTGGAGGCATTCTTCTCGGAGCGCGGTGTGCCAGCGGAAGCGCTCTATCCCATGACCCGAGGCCGGGTTTTCAGCGTGAATCAGGAGGCGTTGCCCGAGTGGCGGGAGGTTGAGTCGGAGGATACCCCCCGTCAACGCGAAGCCAATTTCACCTGGTCTGACACACTGCCGGAGGGCAATCTTTTGGTGGAGGGAGATTGGTGGAGCGCCGATGACGCAGGTGCCTGGGTTTCGCTTGAGGAGGATTTTGCGGATGACATTGGCGCCGGTGTCGGCGACACGCTCTCGCTGAGAATCGGGGCTGAGGTTTTTGAAGCAAAGGTGCGAAGCATTCGACAAGTGGATTGGCAGTCCATGCGACCGAATTTCTTTGTCGTCTTTCCGCGTTCGGTTCTTGAGTCGTACCCAGGCATGTATATGACCAGCTTTCGTCTGATGCCCGATCAAAAGACCGTTCTGAATCAGCTGATTGAAATTTTGCCCACCGTCACGGTGATCGAGCTCGATATCGTGATTAGGGAAATGCGGGCCGTGATAGATCAAGTGGCGCGGGCGCTGGAATTAGTGCTCGCCGTCATCCTGCTGGCTGGCGGACTGGTATTGGTATCGGGCGTCCGATCCAGCTTGGATGCCCGGATGAAGGAGAGTGCCCTGATGCGAGCTCTGGGCGCTGGCAGGCGGACGGTTTTGGGAACCCTGTGGATTGAGTTCCTGGTTTTGGGCGCGAT
Organism: Halieaceae bacterium; assembly: GCA_011523115.1. Taxonomy (GTDB): domain Bacteria; phylum Pseudomonadota; class Gammaproteobacteria; order Pseudomonadales; family Halieaceae; genus Luminiphilus. The sequence continues at coordinate 22,005 of WTHO01000141.1, forward strand.
GGCGGGCATACTGGCCACCGCGGGCGCAGAAGTAGCAGCCTGGGCGTTGCAGCGTCAGGTTTTCGATATGAATTGGGCGCCGACCTTCACTCTCTGGTGGCTGGGGCCGTTATTGGGTGCCGTGTTCGTAGCGACGCTGGGGTTATGGTCTTGCAGAAGGGTGGTGAGCACGCCCCCGGTTGTGTTGCTCAGGGAGGTCTAGTCCGCCCGGGGGGCGGTCGCCAGTGCTATCCGCCCCTAACTCAGTAGGTGCGAGACCGCGTCGCGTTCTTCGATTAATTCCTGCGCAGTCGCGTCCATCTTTTCCCGGCTAAACTCAGAGATCTCGAGTCCCTGAACGATCTCCCATTCACCGTCTTGACACCGACAGGGGAAGGAATAAATCAAGCCGGGCTCGACATCGTAGGATCCGTCGGAAATCACGCCCATCGATACCCAATCATCCTTGGGCGAACCCAGCGCCCAACTGCGCATGTGATCGATGGCGGCATTCGCTGCTGAAGCCGCTGACGACGCACCCCGGGCCTCGATAATCGCTGCCCCTCGCTGCTGAACAGTGGGAATGAATTCGGCGCGATACCATTCCATGTCTACATCTCCCATCGCCGAGTCACCCCTCACCAGCGCATGATGCAGATCAGGGTACTGAGTGGCGGAGTGGTTACCCCAGATGGTCATCTGCCGGATATCGTTGACGGTGGAGCCGGTCTTTTGTGCCAGCTGCGTTTTAGCGCGGTTATGGTCGAGGCGCGTCATCGCGGTAAACTGACGCGGGTCGATGTCCGGTGCATTGCGCTGCGTGATCAGCGCATTGGTATTGGCGGGGTTCCCAACGACCAAAACCTTGATGCTGCGGCTGGCAACGCTATTGATCGCCTTGCCCTGAACGCCAAAGATGGCGGCGTTGGCCTCCAAAAGATCCTTACGCTCCATGCCGGGCCCGCGCGGCCTGGCGCCCACCAACAGCGCATAGTCGCTGTCTTTGAAAGCCACGTCAGGGTCATCTGTGCACACCACGCCCGCCAGAAGGGGAAAGGCACAGTCGTCGAGCTCCATTTTCACGCCGTTTAGCGCATCCATGGCGGGCGTAATATCCAAAAGCTGAAGAATGACTGGTTGATCTTCACCAAGCATCGATCCCGACGCAATGCGAAAAAGCAGGGCGTAGCCAATTTGTCCGGCTGCACCGGTGACCGTGACGCGAACAGGCGTTTTCATAGTGGGGTACCTCAAATACTGGGTGATGTGATGCGTTATCGAGCGGGGCGGATTGTCCTGTCTGATCGCTGAAAAAACAAGCTTCCACTCCCCGTTTTGGTCTGGGGAAACCCGACAGCGCCTTTTTGCGCGATAGCGCAGGGTCTCCTATTATCCGCCGTGTCGGAGAGGGTGCGTAAGCTCATCCTCTTGGTCATGGCACATAGCGGGTAGCAGAGCGGCTACCGGGAGACATTGAAGTTGAAAGAGGGCGCAGTGGGGCACGGCCCCAGTCGGGATTCGAGACGGGACCGGCTGGAGTTCAACAAGTTGCGCAAGCGACTCCGGAGACTGGTGGGCAAAGCGATCGCAGACTTCAATCTGATCGAAGCGGGCGACCGCATCATGGTGTGTATCTCCGGCGGCAAGGACTCCCATGCGATGCTGGAACTGCTGATTTCCCTGAGGGACAGCGCGCCTGTAGATTTTGAGCTCGTTGCGGTGACGCTGGATCAGAAGCAGCCAGACTATCCAGAGGAGGTTTTGCCTGCCTACCTCGAGACACTCAATATCCCGTTCTACATCCTCGAACGAGACACCTATAGCGTGGTCCGCTCGGTGATCCCCGAAGGTAAAACCACCTGTGGGCTATGTTCCCGTTTGCGTCGAGGGACACTGTATGGGTTCGCTGAGCAAATTGGCGCGAACAAAATTGCCCTGGGACACCATCGAGATGACATTGTCGAGACAGCATTTTTGAATATGTTTTTCGGCGGCAAATTGAAAGCGATGCCCGCCAAGCTGAGAAGTGACGACGGGAAGCATATCGTTATCCGCCCGCTGGCTTATTGCAGCGAGTCTGACTTGGCGGCCTATGCGCAGGCCAAGCAATTCCCCATCATTCCGTGCAATCTCTGCGGCACGCAGGAAAATCTACAACGCCAGGAAATCAAACAGATGCTGCGGGCCTGGGAGCGGCAATACCCCGGTCGCACTGAGACGATCTTTCGGGCGCTGGGTAATGTAGCGACCTCGCACCTCATGGATCGGGATTTGTTTGATTTCGAGACATTACAGGGCGAGGGCGACAACTCCATCGGGCTACCCGATATCCGGGTTGTCAATCTTTGATGCCATTGTTAACCGCTTCGGATGTAACGATTGAGCGGGGAGACAGGCGCCTGCTTGCTGACGTCAATCTGACTGTGTCGGCGGGAGAGATTTGGCAATTGGTGGGCGCAAATGGAGTGGGTAAGACCAGCCTGATGCGCGCTCTGGCCGGGCTCGCGCGACTGGGAGTCGAGGGGCAGATCGAGCGTCAGGCAGAGTTGCTCTACCTGGGACATGCCTCGGCGCTGAAGCCCAGTCTGAATGCGATGGAAAATTTGCGCTGCCATCCTGCCTGCGACGTGATGGCAAGCGACGATGACATCGAGCGGGCGCTGGCGGCGGTTTCTCTGGCGGGCCACGAGGAGCGTCCCGTCGGTGCGTTGTCAGCGGGTCAGCAGCGCCGGGTGGCGTTGGCGCGTCTCCTTGTCAGTTCTGCGCGACTATGGCTTCTCGATGAGCCGTTTACTGCGCTGGATAGTAGCGGGTGCGACTGGCTTGACGAACAGATTCAGCAGCACGTGGAGGCGGGCGGCGGGCTGATTTTTACCAGTCATCAGCCGAGCCGCTTTGGGTCCCGACAGATTGATCTGGAGTTGGCACGTTTTGCCTGCTAGCGAGTCCAATCTGACGCTGCATGGGGCTTTTGCTAGGCAGTTCTCCCGGCATGCACGCGCGATTATCCGAAGCCCGGCAGAGGTGGCCAACCCACTCTTGTTTTTCTTCATGGTTATCACATTATTCCCGCTGGGGCTGGGGCCTGATCCGCAGCGATTGGCCGAGATGGCGCCGGGCATACTCTGGGTCGTCGCCTTGCTGTCGAGTCTCATGGTGAGCGGCAAGTTATTCGCGTCGGACTACGAGGACGGCAGCCTCGAGCAGCTCGCTATCGCGCCGTTCCCCTTAGCGGTGCTGGCTCTGGGCGAGGTCTCCGCTTATTGGTTGGCGACAGGCTTTTTGCTGGCGCTGGCCTCGCCAATTTTTGCCCTCATGCTGGGCTTGCCGGCCACAGGGATTTTCACGCTGATGGTCAGCCTTTTACTCGGCACAACTTGTCTCACCTTGATCGGCGCGGTAGGCAGTGCGCTGACCGTCAGTATTCGGAGGGGCGGAATGCTGCTGTCTCTGTTGATCATCCCGCTCAACGTGCCCGTGTTGATCTTCGGCACGACAGCCGTGTCGGAAGCTGTGATGGGTGGTAACGCCACGAGCTGGCTGGCTTTAATGGGTGCGCTGGCGCTTGGATCGCTGGCGGTAATGCCCGTCGCGATTGGCGCTGCCCTGAGGGTTTCGCTGGATCAGTAACCGCATGCCGGCTGCTCGGGCATAAGCGAGACAAGCGCCTCAAAACAGGCGGTTAGACGCTATACTACGGGCCATGTGGACGATTATTCACAAAATGGGGTCGCCGCCGTGGTTTTTTCGGTTCAGTGGCGGTTTGGTCAAGTGGTTGTTGCCGCTGACCGTTTGCCTGCTGCTTGTTGGCGCTGTCTGGGGACTGCTTATCGCGCCACCTGATTTCAGACAGGGCAACTCGTATCGCATCATCTACATCCACGTGCCGTCTGCGGTGGTGGCGCTGGCGGGATATTACGTCATGGCTTTTGCGGGTGCGGTGAGTCTGGTCTGGCGCATCAAGATGGCGGACGTGACGATGCGCGCAGTCGCGCCGGTAGGTGCCGCTTTGACGGCAATAGCATTGGTCACGGGCGCGATATGGGGTAAGCCCACTTGGGGTACCTGGTGGGTTTGGGATGCGCGTATCACGTCCATGTTGATTCTGCTCTTTCTGTATTTGGGTGTTGTGGCGTTGTTTGAGGCCTATGAGAACAAGAGCGCGGCAGCGCGTGCCTGCGCGGTGCTAACCTTGGTAGGCACTGTCAACATTCCCATCATTTATAAGTCGGTGGATTGGTGGTACTCGCTGCATCAGCCCGCATCGATCAAGTTTACCGGGGAGTCTGCGATCGACCCCAGTATGCTTTACCCGTTACTGCTGATGATCGGCGCGTTCTACTGCCTCTTCGCAGTGACTGTTTTGCTCAACATGCGTGCCGAGCTCGCTTGGAATCATCGTGACGCCAGCTGGTTGAAGCAACTGGTGCAGGGTACCTGATGTATTTTGAATCCTTAGCTGCGCTCTGGGATATGGACGGCCACGGCATCTACGTCTGGCTGGCCTATTTGCTGACCCTATGCCCCATCATCGTGATGGTGTGGCTACCCATTAAGCGATTTCGTCAGCATTGGCGATGGATCGAGGCCGAGTCGCGTCGGAGCGGTATCGACGTGGGAGGGGCGGCGGGCGAGTCCGCGAGATAACCCATCATGCACCCAGCTCGAAAACAACGTCTCATCCTTGTCAGCCTGGTGGTGGTGCTCTCAAGCGCTGCCATTGGGCTGGTGGCCTTTGCCCTCAGAGATAACATCAATCTGTTTTACCCGCCGGCCGATGTGGTGGCAGGAAAGGCGCCGACTGATCGGAGCATCCGCCTTGGCGGCATGGTAGTGGCGGGTAGCATTGAGCGGAGCAACAGCGAGCTCGATACGATTTTTTGGGTGACCGATTACGAAGCGTCGGTGCCCGTTCGTTACAGCGGGATACTGCCTGACCTGTTTGCCGAGGGAGAAGGTGTCGTCGCTGAAGGAACACTGGATGAGAGCGGCATGCTGATTGCCACCCAGGTCCTGGCAAAGCACGACGAGAACTACATGCCGCCTGAAGTTGCCGCGGCGCTTGAGGGTAAAACCGCCCCTGCTGAACAGCCGGTGTTGCCGTGATCCCGGAGCTCGGTCATGTGGCGCTGATTATCGCCTTCTGTTTGGCGGTTGGCTTGGCGCTGATTCCGATGTGGGGCAGTATGCGTCGCGACGTGACTGCCATGAATTTGGCGCCTACACTGGCAGTCGCTGTCGCATTATTTGTGGCAGTGGCCTTTGCGTTGTTGGCAGTCAGTTTTCTGCAGGATGATTTTACCGTCGCAGTGGTGGCGGCGAATTCGAATAGCTTGTTACCACCGATATTTAAATTCTCCGCACTGTGGGGTAACCACGAGGGCTCATTGCTGCTGTGGGTGTTGATCCTCTCGGGTTGGATGACCGCTGTGGCCTTGTTCAGTCGTGGCTTGCCGCTACTGATGGTCGCTCGCGTGTTAAGCGTCATGGGGATGATCGCGGTCGGTTTTTTGGCTTTTTCACTGCTTACCTCGAACCCCTTTGAGCGGCTTCTGCCCAATACGCCTTTGGACGGGAACGATCTGAATCCGCTCCTTCAAGACCCGGGCTTGATTATCCATCCACCGCTCCTTTACATGGGCTACGTCGGCCTCTCAGTGCCGTTTGCATTTGCGATTGCGGCGCTTCTGGGCGGGCGGCTCGATGCGTCGTGGGCTCGCTGGTCGCGACCATGGACTAACGTGGCATGGGGATTTTTGTCTCTGGGCATCATGTTGGGCAGTTGGTGGGCTTACTACGAATTGGGCTGGGGTGGCTGGTGGTTCTGGGACCCGGTTGAGAACGCGTCTTTCATGCCGTGGCTGATGGGTGCTGCCTTGGTTCACAGTTTAGCGGTGACGGAGAAGCGTGGGGTCTTCCGTTCGTGGACGGTGTTGCTCGCCATCTTTGCGTTCTCTTTGTCGCTGCTTGGCACGTTTCTCGTGAGGTCAGGTGTTCTCACCAGTGTCCATGCCTTTGCGGCTGACCCCGAGAGGGGGTTGTTCATACTTATTTTTCTGGCCTTGGTTGTAGGGGGTTCACTCCTGCTTTATGCCTTGCGCGCGCCTGCGGTGGCCAGCCGCGTGGTTTATTCGGCGGTGTCTCGAGAGTCTCTGCTCATGGCCAATAATTTGGTGTTTACGGTGGCGACGGTGGTTGTGTTGTTAGGCACCCTGTTCCCACTCGTGATGGATGCTTTCTCGCTGGGGAAGTACTCTGTTGGGCCTCCCTATTTCAATGCTGTGTTCGTGCCTTTGATGGCGCTGGTCATGCCGTTTATGACCGTTGGTCCATTGTCACGATGGCGCGATGACACGGCGGCGCGATGGCTTCACGAGCTATTGGTCCCCGGGATCGCGATCGTCGCGATTGCGGTGAGTCTCGGCTTCCTGGGTAAAGAGGGCTTCAACCTCTGGATCGCGCTCGCGGTCTTACTCGCGGGGTGGGTTGCACTCGGCGTTGTTAAGGACGCTTGGCGTCGCCTCGCCAATCCAGGCGGGTCATTGCGCTGGCGGAGTTTGACTCCGAGCTTTATGGGTATGGCGGTCGCGCACATCGGATTTGCCGGCGTCGTGCTGGGTGCCGTCGTCGTGACGCAGCAAAATGTCGAACGGGATCTCCGGATGGCCGTAGGAGACCAGCAGGAGTTGGGAGGTTACCGGTTCGAGATGCTCAGTGTCGGCCAGCAAGCGGGCCCAAATTATCTTGCGGATCAGGCGGTCTTCGCAGTGACTCGGGACGGACAGCCTGTGGCGACGCTGATCCCCGAGAAGAGACGCTACTTTGCCAGCGGTCAAATCATGACGGAAGCAGCAATCGACGCCAGCATTTGGAGGGATCTTTATATCGCGCTTGGGGAGCCTATCGGTGAGGATGCATGGGCAGTGCGATTGCAATACAAACCCATGGTCCGCTGGCTCTGGCTCGGTGCCCTGATGATAGGTTTGGGCGCCTTGCTGACAGTGGCTGATCGTCGGTACCGGACCCAGGTGCAGCGACGAGACGCCCCGGTCGTCGGAGTGGCAGGCGTTGCGCCTTAAACGGTTCGCCCCGCTGCTGGGGTTTGTGCTTCTGGCCGGGCTCCTTTACAAAGGGTTGTCTATCGACCCCACTGCGCTACCGGCCGCGAGAGTGGGTCAACCGTTTCCGTCTTTTACTCAGCTGGAATTGACAAGCGGTCGCGAGATCACCGAGCAGTCACTGTCACCGGGACCCGCACTGGTCAATGTTTGGGCCACTTGGTGCTATTCCTGTCGACTAGAGCATCCCTACCTGTTGGCTCTGGCGGCCCGGGGCGTGCCGATCTTCGGGCTCAATTACAAAGATGATTCTGTCAAGGCGCGGGAATGGCTACTGCAGCTTGGCGACCCCTATCGACTTAACGTCGCCGATGAGCAGGGGTTGGTCGGTCTGGACTTGGGGGTCTATGGCGCACCGGAAACCTACGTGATCGGCGCGGATGGTCACATTAAGCACCGTCATGTGGGGATATTGGATGAAGGCGTTTTCGATCGGGATTTTGTTAAGTATTTTCCCGACATGGGCGTAAGTGGCAGCGTCGGCGCTGCAGCGGGTGATTCATGAGGCGATTGGCGTTACTGGTGCTAGTCAGCGGGCTTTTTGCGCCCGCCGTTGTGTGGGCAGTGATTGAGACCTACCAGTTCAGCTCGCCGGACCTCGAGGCGCGTTATCACACCCTCAGTCAGGAGCTTCGCTGCCCAAAATGCCAGAATCAAAACATTGCTGACTCCAATGCGCCGATTGCGCGAGATTTACGCGTGGTGCTCTACGAGCAGTTAGAGACGGGTGCCAGCGATGAGGAGATCCTGGCGTACATGGTCGCGCGCTACGGCGAGTTCGTTCGTTATCGTCCCGGCGTGGACCGTAACACCCTTTTTCTCTGGGCTGCGCCGGCATTACTGCTGGTAGCCGGGGCGGGCCTTGTGGTGCGGCAGGCACGCAGAGGTGGCAAGCGGGCTGAGCCGTTGAGCGCCACAGAACAAGAGGAGATCAGTCGCCTGCTCCGGGAGCAAAACGGTTGAGCTCCACGTTTGCCCTGTCCACTCTGGCGTTACTGTTGTTCGCTTCGAGTTTGGTGTTGGTGCTGCCGCGCATTTGGCAGCGGCGAGAGCAGACTGAGACCAATATCGATTGGCTCCGCCTCCGTCAGGCAGAGTTGCCCCCGGACGCCGTTGCGTTGCGGGAGGAGGCAGCGCTTCGTCTCATGGAGGAGGGTGAGCTCGATGCGGCAGTAGCGCTGGCTGATCGTCCTCGATATACGTGGGCTGGGC
>WTHO01000186.1:0-3449 GCA_011523115.1 Halieaceae bacterium
ACCCCATCACCGCGCGCACCCAGGTCTGTCTCAACAACCAATTACCGGAAGGATAGTATTTCAGTGCCAGCAGCATGGCTGACCAAAACAAGGCACTTACCGCCAACCACGGCTGAGCCTCAATGGCAGGTTGCTGGTCGGCGAGGCCAATTTGCTTCCACAGCAGAAAACACAGCAAGGGTACAACTAAGGCGAACCCCCCCCTTTGACCTGCGGTCTTGGCGCCCACTAGCCCGGCCCACTCCCAAGCGCCGGCCGTGGCGACCAGCGCAAAGAGCAGGGCCTGAAGAGGATGGGGAGCATAGGCCAGAGTGGCCAATAGCGCTCCGGCCAGTATCAGTCCAGTGATGATCCTCTGGCGGAGCATGTCACCGATTACTGGCGAAAGAGAGGCCGGACACCGAATCGACGCTCCCTCACCGCGTAGTCTGCCAGAGCGAGATCCAGAACCGTCTCGTCGAAATCGGGCCACAGCACCTCAGTGAACCAGAACTCTGCATAAGCGAACTGCCAAAGTAGAAAGTTGCTGATGCGCGTCTCTCCGGCGGTGCGAATGCACAAGTCGGGATCGGGTAGCCCGTTGGTCGCCAACCGCTCGGATATGGTGTCCTCGTGAATATCGCAGGGATTCAAGACGCCAGCGACCACATCTCGGGCAATGGAGCGGGTGACCTCCGCTACATCCCAGCGACCGCCGTAATCCAGCGCCAGCGTGAGGATTGCCCGGTCACCCGCGACCGTAGCCGCCTCCGCCTGCTCAATGAGCTTCTGCAACCTGGGGCTGAAGCGGTCCCGTCGACCAATCACGCGCAGCTGAATACCATCTGTCACCAGCTTGGTGACCTCGTTCCGAAGATATCTCGATAACAAAGCGAGTAGCGCTCTCACCTCAGCTCGCGGACGACCCCAGTTCTCACTGGAAAAGGCAAACAAGGTCAGGTAGCGGATCCCTCTCGACTCGCACGCGGACACGATTTCACGGACCACCTCAGCACCTGCACGGTGCCCGGCGACACCTGGATAGCCCTCTCTTCGTGCCCAACGATTGTTGCCATCCATAATAATGGCGAGGTGCCTTGGGACGCTTCTGAGCTGAATGTCGGATGCTTGCAAAGGAGAGGTACCTGCGCGCTTCAGATCGCCATTAAGTCGGTTTCTTTTTCGCTCAGCGCTTTTTCAACCTTCGCGACGAAATCATCTGTTAACTTCTGAATAACATCCTGCCCACGCCGCTCCTCGTCTTCAGAGATCTCCTTCTCCTTGAGCAGTTCCTTGAGCATTCCGAGTCCATCCCGCCGCGCATTGCGCACTGAAACGCGTGCCGATTCAGCCTCCGCGCGAGCCTGTTTGATATAGCCCTTGCGTGTCTCCTCAGTCAGTACCGGCATCGGGATGCGGATCACCTCTCCTGCGGTGGCAGGATTCAGACCAAGATCTGATTTCATGATCGCTCGCTCGATGTCTGGGGTAATCGCCTTGTCAAAGGCAATGACGCTCAAGGTTCGCGCGTCTTCAATATTGATGTTGGCGAGCTGATTCAGCGGTGTTTCAGCACCGTAATACTCGATGCGGATGCTATCGAGGAGGCTGGGGTGAGCGCGCCCGGTGCGAATCTTATTGAAGTTGTGCGACAGCGCCTCGAGGGCTTTGCCCATCCGCTCTTCTGTCTCTTGTTTGATATCGTCAATCATTGGAAGTCCTGGAGCGTGCTCTGCTCGTCGCTTGCTTAAGCTTGAATCAAGGTTCCCTCGTCCCCGCCTCGGACAATACTCAGAAGAGCGCCTCGTTGCGCCATGTTGAAGACTCTCACCGGCATATCGTGATCTCGGACAAGACAAATCGCAGTCAGATCCATCACACCGAGCTTTTTGTCGAGGACTTCATCATAGGTCAAGACATCGTACTTGACGGCGTCGGGGTCGGTTACCGGGTCTGCGCTGTACACCCCGTCCACCTTCGTCGCTTTGAGGACGACATCAGCCTTGACCTCAATGCCACGCAGGCAGGCGGAGGAGTCAGTGGTGAAGAAGGGGTTACCGGTGCCGGCCGCAAAAATCACCACATCACCGTTGGACAATGCGCGAATCGCTTTGCGCCGGTCATAGTGCTCCACCACGCCACTCATTGGAATGGAAGACATCGCCTGCGTGGCGATGTTGGAGCGTTCCAGTGCGTCGCGCAGTGCCAAGGCGTTCATGACGGTCGCCAGCATGCCCATATGATCGCCGGTCACCCTGTCTAGGCCCGCCGCGTTGAGTGCCGCACCGCGGAACAGGTTTCCGCCCCCTACGACCAGCCCCACCTGAACGCCAATGCCAACAAGCTGCCCTATCTCAAGCGCCAGTTGATCAAGCACCTTGGGGTCGATACCGAACGCCTCTTGTCCGGTCAACGCCTCTCCACTCAATTTGAGAAGAATGCGCTTGTATACCTTGTCTGCCGCCATCTGTGCCTCTCTCGCGGGGGCGCCTCCGGTCATGTCATGCTACCGAAGGTCAGGGGCGCTTATCACCCCAAACCTTGGTGATTCTTGTTATCCGAGCGCTGTCGGCACTCCGCGATCTCGCAGATGGAGGGGGCGCCTCAGTTACCCAGCTGCGCGGCAACCTCTGCAGCGAAATCGACTTTTTCTACTTCTATCCCCTCACCTACCTCAAAACGAGTGAATCCGAGGACTTCAGCGCCAGCGCCTGCCACCAATTTACCTACCGTCGTGTCGGGATCCTTCACAAAGGCTTGCTCAGTCAAGCTATTTTCTGAAAGGAACTTGCGTACGCGCCCATCGACCATTTTTTCAATGATTTCCGGCGGCTTGCCTGAATCCTGCGCCTGCGCGACGTAAATTTCGCGCTCCTTGGCTACCTGCTCTTCTGGCATGTCGTCCGGTGACACCACCTGCGGGTTGACGGCAGCAACATGCATGGCCACGTCGCGAGCGAGTTCTTCAGAGCCACCCTTCAGTGACACCAGCACGGCGATACGATTGTTACCGTGGACGTAGCCACCGATGACGCCCTCTGCGGCCTGATAGGTGACGACCCGGCGCACACTGATGTTTTCGCCGATTTTTTGAACTAATGCCTGACGTGCGTCTTCAGTTTCGCCTGCGGCCAAAGCTTCCACATCGTCAAGCCGCTCATCGAAGGCCTTACTCACGACGCTATTTACAAAGCCCAGGAAATTTTCGTCTCGGGCAACAAAGTCGGTTTCGCTATTCACTTCGACCATAGCACCGAAACCGCCGTCAGCAGCGGTTTGAATTGCCACCACGCCATCCGCCGCCGTCCGGCCTGCCTTTTTCGCCGCCTTCATTCCGCTGGACTTGCGGAGCGCCTCGATGGCGGCTTCGATATCGCCGTCCGCTTCAGCGAGCGCTTTTTTACACTCCAACAAGCCCAGGCCAGTCCTCTCGCGCAATTCCTTAACCAATGCAGCAGACATGATTTACC
>WTHO01000186.1:3549-8698 GCA_011523115.1 Halieaceae bacterium
CCCAGGCCAGTCCTCTCGCGCAATTCCTTAACCAATGCAGCAGACATGATTTACCTCGCTATACCGCCTCAAACGATCAAACAATGAGTATTATTGAGGGCCCAAAGGCCCGCTAATCCAGATGGCGAGCGGCCCCCGCCAACTTCGGGGGCCACAAGTGTTATCCACCAATTTAAACTGCGATGCCTCGCGACGGTCAGGACGCCGGGTTTTCCGCGCTGTCCTCTGCCGTCTCCTCGGGAGCTGCAGCCGTTTCCTCGGTGGCAGCCTGCTCGACCACAGCCTCAGTGGCTGCATCAGCCGCTTCTGCAGGTGCCTCAGCAGCATCATTCTCCGGCTCGGTCACTTCGACGAACTCGTCTGCCGAGACCACCTCACCCGCCTGCGTTTTACCCGCTATGACGGCGTCTGCCACAGCTTTAACGTAGAGCTTTATGGCCCGTATCGCATCGTCGTTGCCGGGAATCACATAATCCACACCGTCAGGGTCGCTGTTGGTGTCCACGATTCCAATCACGGGGATTCCGAGTTTGTTGGCCTCAGTCACGGCAATGCGTTCGTGGTCGACATCCACGACGAACAGCACATCAGGAAGCCCGGACATTTCCTTAATTCCGCCGATTGAGCGCTCGAGCTTCTCCTTCATACGAGACCGCATGAGCGCCTCTTTCTTGGTCAGCTTGGCAAAGGTGCCGTCACTCTCCTGCTCCTCAAGCTCGCGCAGTCGCTTGATAGAGGAGCGGATAGTCTTGTAGTTGGTCAGCATGCCACCAAGCCAGCGATGGCTGACGAAGGGCATGCCACAACGACGGGCGTGCTCCTCAATGATCTTGCCCGCGGCTCGCTTGGTGCCGACAAACATGACCTGATTCTTATTTTCCGCCAACCGCTGCACGGTACTCAGCGCGTCGTTAAACGCGGGCACAGTGTGCTCAAGGTTAATGATGTGGATCTTGTTGCGCGCCCCGAAAATGTACTGATCCATTTTGGGGTTCCAGAACCGGGTCTGGTGTCCGAAGTGCGCACCTGCCTGCAGCAAGTCGCGCATACTTACCTGCGTCATAATCAAACTCTCTGTTTGGGTTACTCTTCCGCCCCTTCCTGCGACTCCAACCGAAAATCGGCACCCGGGTCCGCAACCGCGAGGGGGCGTGCTATTTGCCTAATGTGGCCCGCCAGGATTTCCCAGCGGCGCGCTTTATACCACAGCAGGGGCCGCAGTAAAAGCGTCGCCCCAATTGGCATCAGAGTCGGTTACACTCTCGCCCTCTTTGATCTGCTGAGCTTGTGAATCAACGCCAATGAGCGCCGTAACTCCAAAAACCGCGGCTGAGCTGGACGGCATGCGTGAAGCAGGTCGTTTGGCAGCCGAGGTGCTAGACATGATTGCACCCTGCGTCGAGGTGGGCATGACAACGGGCGAGATTGATCGCATCTGCCATGACCACATCGTCAACGTGCAGAAAGCCATCCCGGCCCCTCTCAACTACAAAGGGTTCCCGAAGTCGATCTGCACCTCGGTCAACGAAGTCATTTGCCATGGCATTCCCTCCGACTCAAAGCGGTTGAAAAGCGGCGATATCATCAACATCGACGTCACCGTGATAAAAGACGGCTGGCATGGTGACACCAGCATCATGCTGGGCGTCGGTGATGTAGCACCGCACGCGGAGCGGCTGATGCGTGTTACGCAGGAGTGCTTGTATCAGGCACTGGGATTGATCTCGCCGGGCGCAACACTGGGTGATCTGGGGCACGCCATTCAGCAGCACGCTGAAGCAAACTATTACTCGGTCGTTCGAGAATACTGTGGACATGGCATCGGGCAGGTTTTTCACGAGGAGCCACAAGTTCTGCATTACGGTAAACCGGGCACCGGTCTGCATCTTGAGCCGGGAATGACATTTACTGTTGAGCCCATGATCAACGCCGGCAAGCGCTATACCAAACTCAATGCGCGAGACGGTTGGACGGTCACGACGCGTGATGGTCGATTATCAGCGCAATGGGAGCACACTATCGCCGTCACCGAATCAGGCTGCGAAGTGCTGACTCGGAGGCGGGATGAGTCTCTCCCCTTCTGATCAGCCCGCTGAGTCAGCCGGGGCAGCGCTTGAACTGCCTGTTTTCACTGACCACCTACTCAACGATGCGGACGCCGCGGTTGCGGCAAGGCATTACCTGCAGGACGCGCGAGAGGCGCTAGCCGCCGCTTTTGTTCCTGGGAAGTCGATAAGGCCTCTACTCCGAAAGACCAGTAAATGCGTTGACACAGTCCTGACGCATATCTGGTCGCTGCATATGGGCGAGCGCCCAGACGCGGCACTCATCGCCGTTGGCGGTTACGGGAGAGGGGAACTCTTTCCGCAATCCGACATCGACATTCTGGTACTGACTGGCGCTGCTCCCGATACCGACACCGCACAATGCCTGGAGCGCTTCGTGACCAGTCTGTGGGATACCGGACTTCAGATTGGTCATAGCGTCAGAACCCTCGAGGAATGCGCTGCGCTGGCCACGGAAGATTTGACAGTCGTGACGACCATGATGGAGTCACGCTATCTCAGTGGTGAGAGGCGCCTAGTAACAGCACTCGAGGCATCTATTCATCCGAGCCGTATGTGGGCACCAAACGATTTTATTCGCGGCAAACTGATCGAGCAGCAAGCCAGACACGATCGTTACAGCAACACCGAATATGCGTTGGAACCCAATATCAAGAGCTCTCCTGGTGGCCTTCGGGATTTGCAGGTCATCGAGTGGATCACCCTGCGCTGCTTTGGAGAGAGCCTGTCATCACTCGACAACCCAGATTTTCTCAGCGAGAGCGAGCGAGACCAGTTGCGCAACGGCCAAGAATTCTTGAGCCAGGTCCGATTCGCTCTCCATACCATGACGGGGCGCGCCGATGACCGGCTGTTGTTTGACCATCAAAAAAAGCTCGCCGCGCTCTGGGGTATGGAGGATGGCGACAAGTTGGCGGTCGAGCAGTTTATGCAGACGTACTACCGATGGATGCAGACGCTTAGCCAACTGAATGATCTGCTAATAGAGGTTTTCGAGCACCGCCTGTCAGATGCCCCCGAATCAGATCTTCGTATCATTGATGACGACTTTGAGGTGAGCGACAGCCGCATCAGAGCGCGCCACGATAACGTCTTTCGGGAACGGCCCAGCAATCTGCTGCGGCTTTTTGTGCTGGTGGGCAATGATCCACTGGTTGATCGTATCGAGCCCAATACGCAACGCCTGCTGCGCAGAGATGCGCCACTGATTGACGAAGAGTTCCGCGCCAGTGATGCGAACAGACGATTGTTTCTGGAAGTGCTGGGTGTGCCACATAATATGACCAAGCAACTTCGACGCATGTCGCGGCATGGCGTTCTGGGCCGCTACCTACCCGCATTCGGTAGCATCATCGGGCAGATGCAGTTTGACCTCTTTCACGCCTACACCGTTGACGCGCACACGACGGAGGTCATCGCCAATACTCGACGATTCATGCGGGCTGATTACACTGATCGCTTTCCGGTGTCGACCCGCATCGCACGGCGCCTCCGCGACCCAAAACTCCTTTACATTGCAGCCCTGTTCCACGATATCGGCAAAGGTCGCGGCGGCGACCACTCAGAGCTCGGTGCCGTTGACGCGGAGCAGTTCTGTCAAGACCACGGGCTATCGACTGTCGATACGGAACTCGTTGTCTGGCTGGTCAAAAACCATTTGTTGATGAGTCAAATCGCGCAGCGGCGCGATATCTCTGATCCCGAGGAAATCCAGCAATTTGCGGGCATCGTGACGACCCAAGAGCGTCTGGACTATTTGTATACGCTCACCGTCGCCGATATCGCCGGCACCAACCCCGAGCTTTGGAACGCATGGCGTTCCTCGCTAATGCGACACCTTTACACTGAAACGCGTCGGGCACTCAGCCGCGGACTGGAGAATCCGCTGGCGCGCGAGGAAGTCATCCGAACCACCAAACAAGCGGCGACTGAAACGCTGGAATACCGTGGTTTCCTCGAGGATGAACTTCACCAACTGTGGGCTACCCTGGGCGAGGATTACTTTCTGCGCGAGCGTGCAGACGATATTGCTTGGCACACCGAGGCGATAGCGGATCACCGCCACGAGGAGGGTGCACTGGTACTCGCCAAACAAGCCAGCGAATCTCCTATCAGCAACGCGACGCAAATTTTTGTTCATACTCAGGACGAGCCGAATACGTTTGCGCGCATCTGTGCCGCACTGGAGACACTGGATCTCAGTATTCACGATGCTCGCATATACAGTGATGCAGACGGGGGAACACTCGACACCTTCTTTGTGCTGAAGAGCGACGGTAGTTCGCTCGACACCCATCCCGATACGTTCCTGGAAATAGAAAGCTCTATTCGCCGAAGCCTGTCCGAGGCCACGCTCAAAACCGTATCGCGACATACCCCCCGAACCGTCAAAGCTTTTACCATTCCCACGACCATAACGTTCTCAGAGGATCAAACAGGCGGTCTCACCACTCTGGAAATCGTGACCGCAGATCGACCCGGGCTTTTGGCGCGTCTCGGATCGGTGCTGTCCAAGCATGAGGTCACCATTCAGGGGGCCAAAATACAGACCTTGGGGGAGCGCGTTGAGGATATCTTCTTCCTCACCGACGCGACCGGAGGCGCGCTCCAGGATCTCTCCCTACTGCAGCAACTGGAACAGGAACTCAATGCGGAACTCGGCGCTGGATCTGACGCTGAGGCTTTGCGGTCGGGAGTGACGATTTGAACCGCGGACTCGACGGACTGCAGCCCTACCCGTTCGAGAAATTAGCGAGGCTTTTTGCGGATATTGACCCCGGAGAAAAGTCTGTGATCCCGCTGACGATCGGAGAGCCACAACATGAGCCGCCGTCTGCCGTCATCCAACTTCTGAAAGATCACGCCCAAGACGTCGCAAGGTACCCCGCCACCGCCGGCAGCCCTGAATTGCGCGCAGTCATTGCGCAATGGTTGGAACGGCGATTCACATTGCCCTGTATCGACCCAGACGAGCAAGTCCTGCCGCTCAATGGCACCAGAGAAGGCTTATTTGCTTTGGCGCAAGCGGTTGTGACCTATGGCACACCTGGCGCGGTGATATCACCGAATCCGTTCTACCAAAT
>WTHO01000048.1:0-4584 GCA_011523115.1 Halieaceae bacterium
CTGTACGCCCGTGCTGCGGCGTATAGCTCATCATAGTCGGTGCCCAACAGGGCAACGCTAAGTCCGCCATTGGACGCGCCGCGGAGGTTCAGCGAGTTGGCGCTGAAAATGCGGGTGGTCATGCCAGGGAACTCGGCGAACAGCGGCTTGAGCTCTGCTGATATCTCCTGCTGCGTCCTCTCACGCTCAGACCAGTCAGCCAGTTTGGCCACCATAAAAACGATATTGGGGTCCCATCTTCCCACCACTGAATACAGCGCTACGATCTCGCCCCGGTCCAAGAGCGGCATCAGGATGTTCTCCATGCGATCGGCCTGCCGTTCGGTGTAATTCAGTCCGACGCCATCCGGGCCTTTACCGAAAATGTAGATCTTGCCGCGATCTTCCCGTGGCAGTAGCTCCTGATCCAAAGACGTGTAGAGGGCGGCCGCTGCCCCGCCGGCAACGACAAAGACGAAGAAGGTGCGCCGCGGGATGTTAAGCACTCTCTTCAGAGAATGATGGTAGAGCGCCGCCAGCTGATCGCCCCATTGGCTCACCCGCCTGTCGCGTGGTGAGGTTGTGGCGAGGCGCGACATGACGGCCGGCACAAGACTCAGCGCGACGAAAGAAGAGATCACCACTGCGACCGCCAGCACCAGGCCAAATTCCTGAAATAAACGGCCGGCAGTACCCGGTAGAAAGGCAATGGGAATAAACACAGCGACCAGCACAGCCGTGGTCGCAATAACAGCAAAGAATACGCGCCGGGTGCCCACCACCGCAGCATTACTTGGGCCCGCACCCTCGGCGCGTTTGCGCTGCACGCTCTCAAGCACCACGATGGCATCGTCAACGATCAACCCGGCAGCCAGAACGAGCGCGAGGAGGGTCAGGATATTGATGGAAAACCCGAGCGCCCAGCTGGCGGCCAATGTGCCCAAAAGGGAGATAGGTATGGCGATAGCAGGTACCAGTGTGAGGCGCATCGAGCCAGTGAAAAGGCGGATGGTGCCGATCACGACGGCAATAGAAATCAGCAGTGTGGTGATGACTTCGCGCACCGACCCTTGAATGAAGACCGCATCATCAGAACTGATCTCTAACTGGATGCCCTCCATGCTCTCGTTCAGATCGCGCACCGCTGCGCGGACACCTTCGGCGATACGGATGGTATTCGAGCCCGCCTGCCGCACGACGCTGATACCCACAACGCGCTCGCCATTGAGCCGGACAAAGCTTGTTGAATCCTCGGGCGAGAAAGCCACTTTCGCCACCTGACCCACCCGGATCTCGTCCCGAATGATGAGCGATGCGATGTCCTCCTCCTTTGTCACGGCCGCATCAGCCCTGACCAGCAGCTGTTGCTCCCCCGCCCGGAAGCTGCCGGCCGGTACGTCGAGGGGCGCCGCCTGCAACACCGCTGCAACATCCGCCACCGTCAGCCCGTAGCTGGTCAAGCGCAAGGGGTCGAGAATGACCCTCAGGACCCGTTTACGCGAGCCAAACAGCGGCGCATCCGCCACGCCGGGCAGGGAGATAAATCGCGGCACAATGTCCTGCTCGATAATGCGGTTCAGCTCCTCCTCGGAATAAACCTGTGAGCGGATGGCGACTCTGATGATTTCCTCCGCCTGCTCGTCCGCCTTGAAAACCGAGAGTCTTTCCAGCGCCTCAGGCAGATCGCGTTCGATGCGGCTGATGGCCTCGCGCACATCGTTAGCCGCTTGGTCGGTCTCGATGTCGGGACGAAATTCAATGCGGATGCGGGAGCTGTTCTCTTCGCTTGAGGAGTTGATGTTGATGACGCCGGCGACTCGCGCAGCAGCGCCCTCCAGAAGTCGCGTCACCTCGGCATCCATGGTCTCCGGTGAGGCGCCCGGTAAAAACGCGTTGACGGAAACCACAGGTCGGTCAACGTCAGGTAGCTCACGCACCTCAATCGCCATCAATGCGGCCAACCCGCAGATCGCGATTAACAGATTCATCACCAGTACCAACCACGGCCGGCGAACACCGAGCTCGGGCAAACCCCTCTTCAGCTCGCTTTCCGGCTCGGTCATTGCGATCAGCCCCGGGTCGCGTCGGGCTTGGCGTCAGTATTCAAAGGCTTAAGCAGAACGCCCGCTCGCACAGCCTGAATACCCTCCATGACCACCGACTCACCCTCGCTGACGTCGCCTTCGATCAAGATTGCGCCAGCAAGCCGCTTGACAAGCCGCACCTCTCGCCGCGATGCCCGCCCTTCATCTGCGACCCACACATAGGCACCATCCGCGCCCCACTGCACAGCGACATCCGGGACGGAGAGGAAGGCGCCTCGGGAGGCATTGACGCTGATTTCAAAGGCCATGCCGGGGCGAAATTTATCTGCATCGTTGTTGATCGCAGCCCGGGCGACAAAAGCACGGGAGCTGACGTCGATTCGCGAGTCCACCGCGACCACTTCACCCAACACGGCTTCATCCGAGGCATCCCACAGTCTTACGCTGACGTCGGTGCCTCGTGTCACGCGGTCGACGTAGACCTCGGGCACAGAAAAGTTGATAAGCAGCGTGCTGCGGTCATCGATAGTCGTCACCAGCGTGTTGGTGTCGATGCGATCACCCTCATCGATTTCTGTAATGCCCACTCTGCCGTCAAACGGCGCCGTGATGCGGCGGCGATCAAGGTCAACCCGGGCCTGCTCCAGCGCAATGCGGGCGCTGTCCACCGCCGCACGCGCGTCGTCGAGTTGGCTTTCGGGGATGTTGGCATCCCTCGCATTCACCGTGGTGTAGCGTTTTACCAGTCGCTCGGCGTCAGCCAGTTTCACGCTGGCCAGCTCTACAGCCAGCCGCTCGTCGCGATCATCGAGCTGCAGCAGCAAATCACCGGCACCGACCGCCGCGTCAGCATCAATCAGTACCGACGTGACTCGCCCTGAGGTCTCGGCGTAGACCGAGACACTTTTGAGGGCACGAGCGGTGCCGACGGAAGTCAATGTTTCGCGGAGGTCAGACAGGCGCGCCGGTTCAGTCATCACCGATACGGCGATCTCTCTGGCTGAATACGGAGTCGTGCTGTTGCCTGTCGTATCACTACAACTTGTCAGCACTGAGCCGAGCAGCAGAGCAGCCAAGGCGGGCAATGATTTCAACAAGCGCAACACACTCATAAAACACAATTTTTCGAAAAAGAGGTCATTTAAAACGCGCCACAGGGCGCAGTATCGAGCCATAAAGCCGCTCACTACGCGTCCGGGTCACAGGTCAGGCGAAATTTTACTGCAGATTGCACCATTTGGATGCGTATTTTGATTCATAAAGGTTTTGATGGATGGGCGAAATACTGCGGGCTGCCGCCGGCTATTATCGGGTCGCGGGCGCGTCAGAGATTGTCTACAGTACTCGGGTGGTCAGGAGCCGAGCTAATGAACGTAGACAACCAGTCGCCCACCCCAGAGAAGTTACCCTGCCGGGGCTGCACCGCCAATTGCCCCAACCGGGACCGGTGCGACGGTAAACCGTGGCGACTCCCCCGCAGCCGGTCATTGGAAAACGGTGCCCGCAGTCATCTCAATCCGGGTGCTGAATGCGATCCGGTGAGATGACCGCTCTAACCTTGGGCGCGAAATGCTCGAGGGGCGGAGTGAGGTAGTCAGGGTCGAAGGAGGGCTGATCCCAGCGCTCGCAGAACCGGACACAACTGTCGTAGTAAGGGTGGTCGCGGTAGCGCTCTCGGGCGTTTGGGTCTTTGCCCAGATGGTGAGCGTAATAGACCATCTGAAACACGCCGTGATGTGCCACGACCCAATGGACCTCGTCCCGGACATAGGGCTTGAGAATCGCCGCCGCAAAATCTGAATGGTTCATTGGGGCCAGATCGTCACCAATGTCGTGTAGCAGCGCGGCCACGACCCATTCGTCGTCTGCACCGTCTGCCTCGGCCCGGGCCGCGGATTGAAGCGAGTGCGTCAAGCGGTCGATTTGGTAGCCGCCAAGACCGTGTTTTAGCTGCGACAGCGCGCTGAGCAGCCGGTCCGCGACCGATGCCGCATGCTCTTGCTCATAGCGATCCAGAAGCACATAGTCTTGCTGCGTGCCGTGCTTCATTTCGGTGAACGAGACGGTTTCCATGGCGTCCTCTGGAGTGGTTAAGCCGGATGAGTGTATAGCCAGAGGAACCTTTATGGGAGCTCACGCGGTCTTAAAAACGGTGTTCATCTGCATTGAATGAAGGTGGGGGTATGAATCGATCTCTTTTCACGGCTGGCTTGATGGGCGTGACGGCGGTGGCCGCTGGCGCCTTTGGTGCCCATGCGTTGCAGGCATCAGTCCCCCCCGAGCGCATTCAGGTCTGGGAAACCGCGGCCCAGTATCACCTGATTCACTCGGTGGTGATTCTATTGCTCGCGCTTCAGTCGTCGGATGTGGCGCCCCGCTGGCGATTACCGGTGATGGGCTTCACGGTGGGCGTATTACTGTTTTCCTTTTCGCTGTATGCCTTGGTGCTGACTGATATCACCGCTTTAGCCATGGTGACCCCGCTGGGCGGTTTGGTACTGATGGCAAGCTGGTGCGCTCTGGCGGTAATCGCTTTGAAGTCGGTGCCGGGAAAATAGCG
>WTHO01000048.1:4684-8697 GCA_011523115.1 Halieaceae bacterium
TGAGGAACAAATGGCCTGTCGGCGCGGATGAATAGCCAGAGTGCGGCGCCAACAAAAGCCATAATCGAGCCCGTTGATAGCGCGGCAACCCAGCCGATGTGTCCGGCCAAATAGGGCATCAGCGGCGCGACCACGATCCCGGCAAGATTCCCCCCGGTATTCATGACGCCACTCGCTGGGGCGGTATAAGGGCCGGCCACATAGGTCTGCGCCGACCAGTAAGCTCCCTCGGTGAACTGCGTGCTGGCAAAACAGAGTGAGAGCAGCGCGACCGCCGTATAGGGGGAGTCGGCGTAGAGGCCGATGGTGAGAAATCCCCCGGCGGCAATGAGCCCGGTGATGGCCGGAATGCGGCACCCAAGGCGTGGTCCGAGGCGGGCACACAGCGTATCGCAGGTAAACCCCCCAACCGACGCCATCACTGCGCCACACAGCCAGGGGAGGGAGGCGAGAAAGCCGGTTTCGAGAATACTGAAGCCGAGCTCTGTGACCAGGTAGTGAAAGA
Source organism: Halieaceae bacterium (assembly GCA_011523115.1). GTDB lineage: Bacteria > Pseudomonadota > Gammaproteobacteria > Pseudomonadales > Halieaceae > Luminiphilus. Next base: position 5,190 of record WTHO01000048.1, read on the forward strand.
ACCAGGTGAAAAACAGATAGAAAATACAGTTCTCAGCGAAATACGCACAGGTGAGTAGCAAGGTATCCCGGTTGCGAATTAACTGTCGCCATGCGCCGAATCCCGCGTCGGGCGTCAGTTGCTCCCGGTTGGCCTGAATGTCTGCGAGCTCCGCTTGGGTCATGCTCGCGTGGTCAGCGGGGTCATCGGTAGCGTAGCGCCACCAGAGCCAAAACAGCGCCATGCCGAGGGGTATGAAAATGTAGAAGGACGCGCGCCAGCCCCAATAGACCATGACAAACGCGACCAACGGCTGCGCCAGCGCGGCGCCCAGCGTGAGGCCTGTGCTGCCCACCGCGTTGGGCAGTGCCCAGTGACCCACGGGGAACCAGCGCTCTACGACCGCGGCTTGAATGGGATAGATCGGCGCATGTGCGACGCCCACGAAAAATCGCACCACAACCAAACAGGTGATGACGCCCGCGCCCGTGACAAAGACCTCCCCGGGCAGCCACCCGGTCAGCCCGGTGGTGATCACCCAGACGACGCCCGCACAGCTGAGCGCCAGCCGGGGCCCCAGCAGCTTGCCAAAGACGCCGCCCGGCAATTGACAGAGGGCATATCCCCAGATGAAGGCCGCATAAATCCACCCCATCTCGATTTCACTGATGCCCAGCTCGGGCATCATGAACTCTCCGGCCACATGAATGTTCTGGCGCATCAGATACGAGAGGAAGCTCAGCAGAAAGAGCAGGCTGAAAAGGCGCCAGCGCGTTGGCACCAAAAAACGTGACACTAGACGTCTGCCTCGCCGAGTCTTTCCCGAACATAGCGGCGGATATCCAGACTGTAGTCTTCCATTGGCGCGTAGTACCCGTGCTCGAAAACCCGATTGTGCATGCCGCGCTGCACGCTCTCGCAGACCCCCCAGTCTTGCCGATTGACGACGTCCCAGAATTGAACGGCATCTGAGCTATCGAAGTCGTCCTTTGCCAGTTCATCGGGGTGGAACAGGAAGTCGCATTGAATGCGGGTGTGGCCCGCGGCTTGAGGCCAGAGATAGAACGCGGCAACGTGATCCATTGACAGGCTCAGCATCAGGTTGGGATAGAAGAGCTCGCCTTTGTGATGGGTTTTCTCGGTCTCATTGAGACCGGGGAAGGCTGCGCGGTTGGTGGTACCAGACGCGGTAAAGGTGTTGGCGCCTTCGCGATGGGGCACGCCGTCATCCCAATCGAGCTGATTGCCACCCCCTTGCTTGAATGCGGGCACAATCTGACAGAGCTCGGGGTGGACGGGGCCGCAGTGGTAGCACTCGTTGTAATTCTCGACGATAACCTTCCAGTTCGCCTCAACGGCGTAGGTAATGGAATGACCCGTTCGCAGATCTGCCAGCGGGTAGCGGCACAACCGATCGGCCCCGGGGCCCAGTGCTGAATCGAGGGGCTGATGTTCGTCAGGGTTGAGGCAGACAAAAATAAACCCCCCCCACTCGGCCAGATCGATGGCGTGTAGTGCGACGCCTTCCGTATCAACTGCCAGATGCGGCGTGCCGCGCAGGCGCCCGTCCAGATGGTAACTCCAGGCGTGGTAGGGGCAGACAATACTGCGAGTGAACTGCCCGCTGACAGGGCCCGGGTCCGCCAGCGGGACCAGTTCGGTGCCGCGATGCCGGCAAACGTTGTAAAAGGCGCCCAGCACGCCGTCATCGCCTCTCACGATCAACAGCGATTGAGACTGCAGTCGTATCGCCAAATAGTGCCCCGCCTCGGTCAACGCATCGCTCCGACCTACGCACACCCAGCCTGACTCGAAGATGGCACGATACTCACGCTCGAATTCGCCCTCATCGAGGTAGCTCTCTCGCGGCAGCGTTTTTTCGAGCGAGTGCAGAGGAATGGAGGGTTCGGTACTCACCGGTGTGGAAACACCCTGACTGGTGCGGCTGGCACCACCGGCTCATCGCGTAAGTAGAGGGTATCGGCTTCCACGAGCCCGCGGGCAAAACTGTGCCCGCTGTGCACAGCGTGCACAATGGCGCCGGGGGCAAGGGCATCCCCGAGTAACTGAATCGAGGGCGAGTCGGTATCAGCCCCCGCGGTCAGCAGCGACTGATAGAGCGCATCATGCGGCTCTCGGTGCCCAACGATCACGATGGCATCGACTTCGATTTCGAGCGGCGTGGCGTTAAACAGATTCTGTAGTGCCGCCCGAGTGCCATCAAAGCCCATCAGGTTGGTGGTGGTGTGGATGTCGATCTCCCGGCGAGCGAGGGCTTGATAGACAAAGGGCAATTCGTTGGTCATGAAGGTCCACGCCGAGGCATGACCTGCAGGCGTCGCGTAACTGACCGTCTTGCCCTCACCGGCCAAGTGCTCCGCAATCACCCCGCCGAGGTAGTAGTTGTCGTAGTCAAATACCAACACGCGCTCGCCCGAGACGGCGTTGGCAAAGACATCGTCAGGGGTGAAGACCTGCGGCTCCTCGAGGGGCTCTGCTGGAATCTCCAGCGCCGAGTAGAGACGCTTGGTCCACTTTGCGCCGGTGGCGAGGGCAATGTGGTCAGCGCCAAAACCTATCGCCGCCTCGGCATCCAGCTCGCTATTGGTAAACATCGCGACATTGCCCATCTGCGACAGAGCCCAAACGCGATAATCCCGTACCCGGCGCCAGGTCGCCATTCCCGGAAGCTGACTCTCCTGCAGCACGCGGCCGCCCCAGTCCTCCGCTTGCTCGGCAATCGTGACCTCAAAGCCCTGCCGGGCGGCGATCAGCGCGGCCTCAAGCCCTGCGGGCCCCCCGCCTACTACCAGCACGCTGTCAGGCGTCGTTGTTTGAGTGAACCGCTCAGGATGCCAGCCGCGCCGCCATTCCTCGCCCGCTGTCGCGTTTTGGGTACAGCGGACCGGCACACCGTCGTGCCAGCTCGCGATACAAATATTGCAGCCGATACATTCGCGGATATCGTCACTGTTGCCCTCGCGGATTTTTGAGGGCAGGAACGGATCGGCAATGCTGGCGCGCGCGCCGCCAATCAGATCCAGCACGCCGCGCCGGACCTGCGAGACCATGGTATCGGGCGATGTAAAGCGGCCGACACCAACGACAGGCCGGTCTGTCATGCGCTTTACAAAGTCGATGACCGGTTCATGGGCCCCCTCGGGTCTGAAGCGCGACGCACCGCAGTCCGTGGGGCTTGAATCCATCTTGACGTCCCACAGATCCGGTACATCGGAGAGCAGACTGACCACCCCATGGGCCTCGCTTTCGTAATGCGGAGTGCTTTTGCCGCGCAACTCCTCAAGGCTGATGCGCAACGCTACGGCGGCGCGGCTGCCGGCTTCGTCGCGGGTGACCTCCAGCATCTCTCGGACAAAGCGCACCCGATTCTCCAGCGTGCCACCGTAGCCATCGTCTCGGTGGTTGTACTCCGGCAGCAGGAACTCATAGCCCAGATACCCCATACCGGCATACACATAGAGGATGTCAAAGCCTGCATCGAGGGCTCGGCGCGTGGCCAGGCGTTGCC
>WTHO01000164.1 GCA_011523115.1 Halieaceae bacterium
CCGGCAGTACCTGCCTATCTGCAATGGTGTAGCTGGCTGGTCATACTCATTGTGTTCTTCGGCGTGTTTTGGCGTCGCGCGGGCCAAACATTAGGCATGCAGGCGTGGCGTATCCAACTCATTACCGATTCTGGCGAACCCTTGAGTTGGCGTTCGGTCATCCTTCGGGTTGTCGGCGCGGTGATTGCCGCCTTGCCCTTTGCGGCGGGTTATTTCTGGCGATACATCAGGCCACATCGCCGTTACTGGCACGATTCCCTATCGCGAACTCGCTTGGTTTGCCTACCCAAAAAGGGTGGCTAGGTTGCCCCTTCTGGCCACTGGCCACTACCCACCCGCTACGCTCGCCGCCACAGCAACCATAGGCCGCCTATCCAACACACGCTGATAGGCACCACCGCGGCAACTAGGGGGTCGTAGCCGAAAATGAGACTGGCCGGGCCGAAAAAATCCTGACTGATTCTAAAGACCACGCCAACAATCACGCCGATAAAGACCCTCGCACCCATGGTGCCCTCGCGCAACGGGCCAAAGATAAAAGACATCGCAACCAGAACCAGACCGAGGGTAGCCAATGGCTGCAATACTTTGCGCCAAAACGCCAATTCGATATCGACGTAAACCATACCCTGCTGCTTGAGGTATTGGGCATAGGGCCACAATTGCAGAATGGGCAGCGTCTCCGGCGCGACAACATCAAGCGTGAGCAGTTGGGGGGTAATCGCAGTATCCCAACGACGCAATGTCGTCTCCTCTACACGGGTTTGCTCAGTGTCGAGTTGGGTCAGCTGCACTTGTTCAAGCATCCAGTGGTCGCCAGCATGAGTGGCGCGCTCGGCCACCAGCATAGTGCTCAGGCGCCTGTCCTGAGTGAAGCTCAGCAATGTGAGGCCATAAGCAACCCCGCCTCTCTGCACCGCGTCAACATGGACAAAGGTATTGCCGTCTCGGTTCCAGGCGCCGAAGCGACCCGCGACCGACGATTCGGACCGCTGTGCAAGAGCGCGATAACTCATGGCGAGCTGCTCGCTGTGCGGCGCAATGAACTCGCCTACCGAAAAACCCATGGCTGCAACCAGCAGCGCTGGCTTTAAGGCCATCAGAGCAATCCCCGTCAAGGAGACCCCCGCCGCTCGCATCACCACCAGCTCACTGGTTGTCGCCAACCGCCCCAAACCAATCAACGCGCCAATCAATGCAGCAAATGGCACAAACTCGTGGACCCTGCGGGGCAACGTATACCCGACGTAAACGAGGATATTGCCAAACCCGTAGCCCTCACCCATATCATCTGTCTCGTCGACGACTGAAGTCAGCGCATCCAGGCCGACCAGCAGGAGGAGCACAGCCAAAGTCGACATCAGTACGGCACGACCGACGTACCAATCGAACTTATGCACGCCGGACGACCCTCCAGCCCTTGGTGACGCGCTCCCAGTGCAGGAGTAGCAAAGCCAGAAACGCGAATGCAACGTGAACGGCGATGATCAAAGCGGGACCATCACTGTTCTCAACGGCCCCCCTACCCTGAGTGAGCCCGAGAAAGTACAGCAGTAACACCACCATCGCGGGCCCGACTTTGGCGTAGCGGCCGCGCCGCGCATCTGTTCGGCTGAGTGCCAGCGCGATCACTGCAATCGTCGGCACCATGAGTGGCAGAGATAAACGCCACCATAGTGCGCCCTGTAGTCTCGGATCGTCACTGTGCCAGAGGACCTCTGTTGCAATCGCGTCAACTTTGCCGGCGCCGCGCAAACTGTTCTGTGGTTCGGGTATCAACTCTCCATATAAGGAAAATGCGATTTCTTCCAAAGCACGCGCACCCGGCGCACCGCGATACTGACTACCCTCTCTCAGTTCCAGATAGCGGCGACCCGTTTCCGTTTCGAAGATGATCTCTCCTGTCGCTGCAAACGTTGCTGTAAAGGCATTTATTGAGCCCTCAGCCTGACGCTCGAAAACAAAAATGTTGTGCATCAGTCCATCATCGTCAATGCGCTCGGTGTAAGTCACGTAGTCACCTCTGCGCTGTTTGCGAAAACGGCCCTCATTGAGAAGGTGCAGGCCCTCAGCAGAGCGCGGATTATCCAGCAGGACTTGCGCTCGTGCCGACCCCTCAGGCGCCACCAACAAAGACAGCACGCCCACACAGGACATGACCGCCAGAGCTGGCACCATGATGTAGATAGCGAGCTTGCCCGGCCCCACGCCGCAAGCACGAAGCACCACCATTTCACTCTCGGCATACAAACGACCCAAACTCAACAGCGTGCCGATAAATAAACCCAAGGGCAGGATCATTTCGAAAAACCCGGGCAACTTGAACAGCATGATGGGCAGCAGTACGTCACCCGTGAGTGAGCCCACGGCAGCCTCGGCGAGATAACGGATAAATCTCCCCGCAAACACCACGAGGAACAGCACAACGCTGACGGCCAGCGTGTGAAGCAGAATATCCCCAGTCAGATAGCGAAGAATGCGCATAGGCAAGGTGACAGCATTTTGCCCGAACAAGTTATTTCGTTCAGTGGCCCGTCATCATACACTAGCGGCCTCGTGAACCCTCGACGTAATTTCCGGACACCTCTATGGCGAACTTGAGTATTACTGTGCGCAACGTTAGCGCCCCAGAACAAGCTAAAACACAGGCGCTGATCGTACTGCTGCCTGAACGCAAGACCCTACCAAAGTCACTCAAAACCCTTGACGTCGCACTTGATGGGACTGTCGCCACAACGCTTAAGCTGGGCGATTTCACCGGTTCAGCAGGGTCTCACCGGTGGTTACCAGGCCGGGGAAATGTTCAGCGCGTTCTCCTGATTGGATGCGGTGATGCCAGCAAAATGTCCGTGGCGACCGCCAAGAAGATCAGTGAAGGCCTTGCAAAAACATTGGTGGGCAGCGCGGCTGTAGATGCCTTGATCAGTTTCAGTGGGCTCCCCCCCAAAATCGGCTCCATCAGCCAGCTGATAGAGCAAATCAGCTTGCAGCTATCGCTGGCACACTATCAATACAGCCACACCCTGAATCAGCGCAAAAAACCTCCCAGACCGCTCAAGCGAGTCACGATTTCAACGGGAGACAGTTGTAGCGTCGGCGATGCGCGCAGGGCTGTGCTGGCGGGCACTGCCACAGGCCAAGGCGCCAACCTAACCCGGGAGCTGGTCAATCTGCCAGGCAACATTTGCACGCCCAAATACCTTGCCGGCGAAGCGCGTCGCCTTGCACGCAAGACGAAGAATCTTTCAGTGTCCGTGCTGGATGAGCGCAAAATGGCTGATCTGGGCATGCACTCCCTGCTATCCGTGGGCAACGGCTCCGATCAGCAGTCACAATTGATTGTGATGAAGTATCAGGGCACCGCTGCCAAAGCGCGCCCCTACTGTCTGGTCGGAAAAGGCATCACCTTTGACACCGGCGGCATCAGCCTGAAACCCGGTGCCAAAATGGATGAGATGAAGTTCGATATGGGGGGTGCGGGCTCTGTATTCGGTGCGCTGTATGCCGCGTCACTCATGAGCCTGCCTATCAACATTGTGGGCGTGATTGCGGCCGCAGAAAACATGCCAAGCGGCCGCGCTACAAAGCCCGGAGATGTCGTCACGAGCATGTCTGGTAAAACCATTGAGATACTAAATACGGATGCCGAGGGGCGCTTGGTCTTATGTGACGCCCTCACCTACGTCGAGCGATTTTCGCCGGTTGAGGTCGTCGACATCGCAACTTTGACCGGCGCGATTATCGTTGCCCTCGGACAAGAAGCGACCGGCATTTTTTCCAACGATGATCAATTGGCAGAGAGTCTCCTGGCGGCGGGTGATAGAAGCTATGATCGAGGTTGGCGATTCCCTATCTGGGAGGAATATCATCGTCAGCTTGACAGTCAATTTGCGGACCTCGCCAACATCGGGACGGGTGGCGCAGGCAGCATCACGGCGGCCTGTTTCCTATCTCAATTCGCGCAGAACTATAAGTGGGCACACCTTGACATCGCCGGCACGGCTTTTCGGGGCGCCCCCAAGGGCGGCACTGGCAGACCCGTGCCGTTGTTGATGCAATACCTGAGAGAGCGAGCCGGCAAGCTTTGACACAGATCGATTTTTACCTGCTGCCGAGAGACGGTAGCCTTGGCATGATCTCCGCCGTCGGCCGCATTGCAGACAAAGCCACCGCCAAAGGACACCAGATTTTCGTTCAGGTGAAGGATGAGACCGAGGGAGTCGAATTCCAAAAAGGGCTGTGGGATTTCCGGCCTGAGGCTTTTCTCCCCCACTCGCTTCAGGGGCCGAGCAGCGACGAGACAGTTATCATTGGCTGGGAGGCGCCGGCTCAGGATCATGACGACGTCATGATTAACACCACCGGTGTCATCCCCGACCACTTCTCCCGGTTCAGGCGCTTGATTGAGATGGTTCAGCACGACGAGGTCAATCTAGCCGCGTCCCGGGAAGCGTGGCGATTTTATCGAGATCGGGGCTACCCCCTTGCAAAGCACGACCTTTAATCGCCGGCGCTGTGAATTGGACAACAAATACTGTAACCATGGATAAAAATTTTTCCCCCGCTGATATCGAAGCTCGCTGGTACGCCAGATGGGAGGCTCAGGGGTACTTTGCACCCTCAGGAGAGGGGCCCGCGTACTGCATCCCCATCCCGCCGCCAAACGTCACCGGGACGCTCCATATGGGGCACGGTTTCCAGCAAGCGATTATGGATGCGCTAATCCGTTACCACCGTATGCGGGGCTACAACACCCTGTGGCAAGTGGGCACAGATCATGCGGGCATTGCCACCCAGATGGTCGTTGAGCGCCAGCTGGAATCCGAGGGAACCAACCGCGAAACGTTAGGCAGAGACGACTTTATTGCCCGGGTGTGGGATTGGAAGGAGCAATCAGGTGGCGCCATTACCCAGCAGTTGCGTCGACTTGGCACGTCACCCGATTGGTCCCGGGAACGTTTCACCATGGACCCGGGGCTTTCCCAAGCCGTACAGGAGGTTTTTATCGCCCTGTACGAGCGCGGTCTGATTTACCGTGGTTACCGTTTAGTCAACTGGGATCCACAGTTCCTTACCGCCATCTCAGATCTAGAGGTGGTTCAGGAAGAAGAGACTGGCTCGCTGTGGCACCTGCGATACCCGTTAAGTAGTGGCGATGGGCATCTTGTTGTAGCCACCACAAGACCCGAGACCATGCTCGGCGACACAGCCGTCGCCGTGCACCCTGATGACGAGCGTTATCGCCACCTGATTGGCCAAACCGTAGACCTGCCCTTGACCGATCGGAGCATCCCCATCATCGCCGACGACTACGTTGACCCTGAATTTGGATCAGGGTGCGTCAAGATTACGCCTGCCCATGACTTCAACGATTACGCGATGGGCGAACGACACCAGTTGCCCAAGATCAACATTCTGACCGCCGATGCAAAGATTAACGAGGAAGCGCCCGAGCGTTTTCATGGACTGGACCGCTTCGACGCACGTGCGCTCGTCGTAGAGGAGTTTGACGCGCTGGGCCTGCTTGAAAAGATTGAGCCGCATGTATTGAAAGTGCCAAGAGGTGATCGCTCCGGGGCGGTCATTGAGCCATGGCTCACGCCACAGTGGTATGTGGATGCCAAGACGCTAGCGAAACCCGCCATCGACGCTGTCGAGACGGGCGCCATTCAGTTCGTCCCAAAACAATGGGAGAACACGTATTTTGCCTGGATGCGGGATATTCAGGACTGGTGCATCAGCCGGCAACTGTGGTGGGGGCACCGTATCCCTGCCTGGTATGACCCAGAGGGTAACGTTTACGTGGGCAAATCAGAGGAGCAGGTTCGGCAAACCCAGCAACTCTCCGCCGATGTTGAGCTTGTTCAGGATGAGGACGTTTTGGATACCTGGTTCTCATCCGCACTGTGGACTTTCTCTACCCTGGGCTGGCCTGCGAATAACGCTGACTTAAAAACCTTCCATCCCGCGTCGGTCCTGGTGACAGGTTTTGACATTATTTTCTTCTGGGTGGCCAGAATGATCATGATGTCACTTCAGTTCATGGACGAGGTGCCATTTCATACAGTGTATGTGCATGGCCTAGTGCGCGATGGCGACGGCCAAAAGATGTCGAAGTCCAAGGGCAATGTTCTGGACCCGATCGACTTGATCGACGGCATCGAGCTTGACGCTTTGGTGAACAAGCGAACGACACACTTAATGCAGCCGCAGTTGGCGAGCAAGATTGAAAAAGCAACTCGCAAGCAGTTTCCGGGCGGCATACCCGGGTACGGCACCGATGCATTGCGCTATACGTTTTACTCACTCGCCTCTACCGGCAGGGATATCAAATTTGATATTGGCCGCATGGAGGGGTACCGGAATTTCTGCAACAAAATCTGGAACGCCTCCCGCTACGTCCTCAGCCATACCGAAGGGCACGAACTTTACCCCGGAGAGGCGTCGCTTTCATTGGCAGACCGTTGGATTCAAAGTCGACTGGAGACCACGCTGTCTGAGGTAGAGGCGGCCTATGACAGCTATCGATTCGATCTGGCATCTCAGTCACTGTACGACTTTGTGTGGAATGAATTCTGCGACTGGTACCTGGAGCTGTCCAAACCACTCCTTTGGGACAAGGGATCAGCAACCGCCGAGCAACTGGCCGCCCGCAGAACGCTTGTCGAGGTGCTCGAGCAATCATTGCGGATGCTTCATCCATTTATGCCCTTTTTGACCGAAGAGGTGTGGCAAACAATTGCCCCTCTGGTAGGCATGCAGGGGGACAGCATCATGCTCGCCCCTTGGCCGGAGCGGTGTCCCGAGAAACTTGACCGAGAATCCGAGGAAGAGATCGACTGGCTAAAGCAAATTATCGTTGCTATCCGCACCATACGGGCCGAGTCAAATATTCCCCCTGGCACCGAGCTTCCCGTGTTCATGGTCAATACGACGCCAGCCGATGAGGCCCGGCTAAGTCGCAACAAGGCTTATCTGGGTAAACTCGCCAAGGTGAGTGACATCACTATTTGCGCTCAAGGCGAAGAAGTGCCGGCCAGTCTAATGGCACTATGCGGCGACCTCGAGATCAGAGTGCCCATGGCCGGTGTCGTGGATATCGGCGCGGAGGTGAAGCGACTCGATCGGGACATTGAGCGCCGAAAACAGGAAGTGGCCAAACTCTCCGGGAAGCTATCAAACGAGGCTTTTGTGGCGCGCGCGCCCGCTGAGATTGTCGCTACAGAGCAACAAAAGCTGGACCAGGCGGAGAGTGCGTTGAGCACACTTCAAAGACAGCGCACCCAAATTGAGGAGTTGCGTTCTGACTAAAGCCCTGATACACCTACGCCTGATAATAATTCTAAAACGGTGGAGTCAGCTATGTCAGACCGCCAATCGGGAACCGTTAAGTGGTTCAACAATGCCAAAGGGTTCGGTTTTATTACGATGGCCGACAGACCCGACGACATATTTGTGCACTTCAGAGCAATTCAGGGTGATGGGTACCGCAGTCTGAATGAGGGGCAAGAGGTGGAGTTTACGCTGGTTGAGGGGCCCAAAGGTCTGCAGGCAGAAGAAGTCACCAAGCGCTGATACCCGACACCGCCAAGGTTTGCTAAGCTCGCGCTCCCCCTAACCGCGAGATCAAAAATGTCCTCATCAAACGCGCGCTCGGGCAACCGGAGCCGTGCCGCTACGAGCACCCGCCAGTCATCGGCGAAAAAAAAATCTGATCAGCATCTGCGTCGTTTCAGAGGGGTGGTTATGCCCTACTCGGCCCACAGTAGCATCCGAGCTGTGAAACGCGCTGGCCATGATCCGAGCATCCATGGCACCAAGCTCTGGAAGTCCAGCTGTCTCATCATCGATTACCTCAAAAAGCACTCTCCGAAGCGCCGAGGCAAAATCTTGGACGCCGGCTGCGGTTGGGGTATCACCGGTATCTGGTGTGCGAAACATTGGGATGCAAACGTCACCTCAATGGATGCGGATCCAGCCGTATTTCCCTACCTTGAGGCCGTGGCGCGACTCAATGGTGTGTCCACCACGCCCTGGGTCCAACGATTCGAAAAGGTCCGCAAAAAGGATCTCGAGAACGTCGATATCTTGTTTGGCGGCGACATCTGCTTCTGGGACGAGTTGGTCAAGCCAGTCGGACAGATGATCAATCGTGCCATCGATGCTGGCGTCGGTACGATTGTCATCGGAGACCCCGAGCGACCTACATTTCATGAGATGGCGGAGCGGGCAATCCAAACGCATGGCGGCGAGTTACTGGACTGGCGGATATCCGGGTCGGTCAAAGCGACAGGCGCGCTACTGGTCATACACAATGATTGATCATTCCAGATAGACCAAATCCATCTCCAGCACGGTCTCAATGGGTTCTTTGCACTCGTCAAGGGCGGGTCGATAACGCATTTTTCGCATGGAGCGCCGCAGGGCACTCGGCACGCCCGCAGATTCCGCGTCGAGGGCGGTCAGTTCAATGTCCAAGGGCTGCCCCCGCTCTGAAACCTTGAGCGTCAGTCTCACCGGAATCGGTCGCTCCTGAAATGCCAGCTCATAAGTCAACCTTGGCCGCTCCGGCAAGGGCGCCGCTTGCGCGAAACCGTCCGGCGAAAGAGCGCAGGCCTGCCGATATAACTTCAATGCGCGATCGCGCTTGCGATAGAACCAGTACCAATCTGCCAGCGCTGACAGCGCA
>WTHO01000003.1 GCA_011523115.1 Halieaceae bacterium
TTCCCTACCGCATCGGGCTTGATAATCGATAAGGTGCGTTCCACCGCCATGTCTGTCTCCGATTATTGCAATGTAAAGGCGAAGCGGCTGCTTCGCGGGCGCGGAGTATACGGCGTTTTACCCTGTGATGTCATGGCAACAATGCCATGGATCGGGCGGCGCGCACGGAGGGCTCAGTGCCGCTCGGAGGCGTGATTAATCGTGTAACGCGGGATCTCAACGACCAGACGGCTAACGCCGACATCGGCCTGACAGGAAAGCCGGGATTCCGGCTCCAGCCCCCACGCCTTGTCGAGGTAGTCCTCCTCGAGTTCGTCTGCCTCATTCAGCGAATCAAACCCCTCGCGCACAATGACGTGACAAGTCGTGCAGGCACACGACATTTCGCAGGCATGCTCGATATCGATATCGTGACGCAGCAGCGCCTCACAGCTGCTCTCGCCCACCTCCGCTGTGACCACAGCGCCCTCAGGGCAGATCTCGTGATGAGGTAGCACAACTATTTCGGTCACCGTCCGTCTCCCTGCTCTTGATCAGACTCCAGGTCTGTAATTGCCACCCCCTGGAGAGCGGCCTGAATACTTCGGTCCATGCGACGCGCCGCAAAGGTTTCTGTGGCTCGGCCTAGTGATTCGGTTGCGTCGCGAATGGCCTCGGGTTGGTTGCCGGCCATCACGGCCTCGAGCGCCGCTGCGTTCTGCTCCAAGTCTCTCAACTCGGCGTCAGAGAGCAGATCGCCGTCTTTAGCAAGTGCCGCCCGGAGACCCGCCAGCAGTCCCTCCGCTTCGACCTGAGCCTCGCCTAATTTTCTGGCCTGCATATCCTCCCCGGCGTGCTCATACCCCGCTTTGAGCATCTCGGTAATTTGGCCTTCGCTGAGACCAAAAGCGGGCTTCACCACGACATCACTGCGGGCTCCCGTCTCCTGCTCCAGGGCCGTCACCTCAAGGATGCCATCAGCGTCAACCCGAAACGTCACCTCGATCCTCGCCGCACCGGCAACCATTGGCGGGATACCTTTCAGCTCGAACTGCGCAAGTGAGCGACAGTCCTCTACGCGCTCACGCTCTCCCTGCACCACATGCACGATCAAACCCGTTTGGCCGTCCCTTGCTGTGGTGAACTCCTGCGCTCTGGCAACCGGTATGGTGCTGTTTCGGTCGATGATCCGCTCCACCAGTCCGCCATAGGTCTCAAGCCCCAGAGAGAGCGGTATGACATCGAGCAACAGCGCCTCATCACCCGCCCGATTCCCCACCAAAATATCTGCCTGACGGGCCGCACCCATGGCGACCACCTGATCGGGATCCAAACTGCAGAGCGGCTCCAGCCCAAAGCATTCCGCTACCGCCTGTCGCACTGCGGGCGTGCGGGTGGACCCTCCCACCAACACCACTCGATCAACCGCGGCCACCTCTGCATCTGCCAACGTCTCTCGACAGGCGTGGAGGGTTCGCTCGATGAACGGCGCGATCAAGGACTCCAACACAGAACGATCAATCGTGATCTCTGACAAAGCCTCGGCAAGGTCGGAGACGTCCAGCGTCACGCTCTCTTGCTCGGTGAGTGCCTCTTTGGCATCTCGCGCAGACTGCAGTGCCTTCCGCCGCTGGGTGGACGAAGGGTTCGCAAGCGCCAGCTCAGCCAGTATGTGATCAGCGAGCGCTCGATCAAAGTCGTCACCCCCAAGTGCGCTATCTCCTCCGGTAGCCAGCACCTCGAAGATACCCTTACGCATTCTCAGTAGGGATATATCGAAGGTCCCGCCGCCGAGGTCGTAGACGGCGAGAACAGAGGACTCCTCGGCCTGCTCGTCCAAGCCGTAGGCCACGGCCGCCGCCGTGGGCTCGTTCAATAATCGCAACACCTTAATCCCCGCAAGCTCCGCTGCCTGACGGGTCGCCTGACGCTGCGCATCATCAAAATAGGCTGGAACCGTAATCACCGCGCCAGAAATAGGCGCGTCAAGCTGCGGCTCGGCTCGCTCCCTGAGCGCCGCCAAAATAGCAGCTGCCACCTCTACCGGCGTCTTGGCGCCTGCAGCGGTGGCAAACGCCAAAGTGTCACCCGGCGCCAACGTCACATAGGGGTCGTCCTCAAATTCCCCCCGAGCGCGCCCGAGCATTCGCTTTGCCGAAGCAATGGTATTCGCCGGTTCGGCGCTGGCCTGCGCCATGGCCGCCTGACCGATCCGCACATCGCTCGCGCCGAAATAGACAACTGAGGGCAGAGAGGGATTCCCGGACCCGTCTTGCAGCACCTGTAGCGAGGCGCCATCAAAATGCGCGATCAGGCTATTCGTTGTACCCAGATCTATCCCCACAGCCACTTTCCGCTGCGTATTGGGTTCAGGGCCGGCGCCCGGCTCGGCGATTTGAAGCAGCACCATGGCTAGCGCGCCTCCGGACGCGCGGCTTCCTGCAGCTTGGACAAAAAGCACATTTCCTGCCAGCAACGGGCCGCCGACGACCAATCCGATGCGGCTATTGATTGCGCACACCCATCGCGGCTCGACTGGTACAGCGTCGTGATCTCGGCATGCAGGGCTTCACGAGCCGCCGCATCGTCGGTAGGCGTCTCCTCCAGACGTTCCCGGAGCATTATCTGCTTCATCAGGAACTCGCCCCCGACGCCCTGTCGTTCAGCGGCCTCGAGATCCACCCCCGCTCGGGAGAGCAGGTACTCCGCACGGGTGACTTCGTGCGAGAGGGTTTGATAGGCGCTGTTGATGTCGGCGCAGAGTTGAGCTGCCATGCGCTGCTCCATCTGAGACTGACCGGCATACAGATCAGGGTGAAATTGCGCCAGCAAAGCGTGGTACGACTGCTCCAACGTGGCTTCGTCAAGGGTGAGCTCGGGTTGAATCTGAAACAATGCGAAGTAGTCGCGTGCGGGCGCGCCCGGTGTGGCGTTCACAATCAGACGGTGAAGCTTTCGCCGCAGCCGCACTCTCCGGCAACATTGGGATTGCGGAACTCCAGACCCTCGTTCAGCCCTTCCCGGGCGAAATCGACAATCGTGCCGTCCAGGTATACGAGGCTTTTGGGATCCACAAAGACCTTCACCCCGTCGGATTCGAAAAACGTGTCCTCGGGTTCGGGCTGATCAACAAACTCCAGAACATAGGCGAGACCGGAGCAACCAGAGGTTTTAACGCCAATGCGGATTCCCTCGCCTTTGCCCCGGCTCTGCAACTGACGGCCAACGTGCTCCGCCGCTTCTGATGTCAGGCTGATGGCCATTAGCCGTCCTGTTTCTCACGGTAGTTCTTCACCGCCGCCTTGATGGCGTCCTCTGCCAACACTGAGCAGTGAATCTTTACGGGTGGCAGGGAGAGCTCCTGTGCGATCTCGGTATTTTTGATCGACGCCGCCTCATCGAGGTTTTTACCCTTTACCCACTCGGTGAGGAGCGAGCTCGACGCGATGGCCGAACCGCAACCGTAGGTTTTGAACTTTGCATCCTCGATCACGCCGTCGTCGTTGACCTGAATCTGCAGGCGCATCACATCGCCGCAGGCAGGCGCACCCACCATACCGGTGCCTACACTCTCATCCGCTTCGTCAAGCTTGCCGACGTTGCGCGGATTCTCGTAGTGATCAATTACCTTGTCGCTATAAGCCATGGTTCTCTCCCAAGGGCATTACGGGGGCCGTCAGTGCGCCGCCCATTCAATCGAATTGAGGTCTACGCCGTCCTGATACATGTCCCACAAAGGCGACAATTCGCGCAGCTTCTCGACTGCGTGGCGAACACAGGTCGCCGCGTGATCCACTTCTGCATCCGTCGTGAATCGCCCGAAACTGAATCGCAGCGAGCTGTGCGCCAACTCGTCGTTCAGCCCCAGCGCACGCAAGACATACGACGGCTCGAGACTTGCCGAGGTGCAGGCGGACCCGCTGGATATCGCCAGGTCTCGCAAAGACATAATCAGCGACTCGCCCTCGACAAACGCAAAGCTGACATTCAGCGCGCCCGGCAACCGCTGGTCGCGATCGCCATTGATGTGCACCTCGGGGATGTCGTTAATGGCGTTCCAGAAGCGCAGTCTGAGCGCCGCAAGACGATCTGCCTCGGCCGCCATTTCCTCTCTGGCAATACGCGCCGCCTCACCGAACCCGACAAGCTGATGCGTTGCGAGCGTGCCGGACCGCATGCCTCGCTCGTGACCACCGCCATGCATCTGCGCTTCGAGCCGCACCCGAGGCTTTCGGCGGACATACAGAGCGCCTACGCCCTTTGGTCCGTACATCTTGTGCGCCGACATCGACAACAGGTCAATTTTCATGGTTTCCATGTCGAGGGGCACCTTTCCCGCGCCCTGAGCGGCGTCAACGTGGAGCAGCACGCCCGCGGCGCGACACTTCTCGCCGATGCCCGCCACGTCATTCACGACGCCAATTTCATTATTGGCGTGCATCACGCTCACCAGGATGGTGTCTTCACGCAGCGCTGCCTGCACCATCTCGGGCGTTGTGAGACCTCGATCATCCGGGTCCAGATACGTCACCTCATATCCCTCTCGCTCGAGCTGGCGACAGGTATCGAGCACCGCCTTGTGCTCGATCTTGGAGGTCACGATGTGCTTGCCCTTCTTGTGATAGAAGTGGGCGACACCCTTGATGGCGAGGTTATCGGACTCCGTCGCACCGGAGGTCCAGACAATTTCTCTGGGATCCGCATTGATCAGTTCGGCAACCTGATTACGCGCATTCTCCACCGCTTCCTCGGCCTTCCATCCAAACACGTGGGAGCGGGAAGCTGGATTGCCAAACACACCCTCGTTGGACAGGCAGCTCGACATGACCGCAACGACCCTGGGGTCAACGGGCGTGGTTGACAAATAGTCGAGGTAAATCGGCGTTTGTACAGTCACCGGTGCATTCATTGTTTAACCATCTCTGTTGTGTAAAACCACACTGTCAACTTCAACTCTCTCAACTCTCTCAGCTTTTTCTGTCGCATCACTTAACTTTGCTTTCCTACCCGGCCCACTTTCACTCACACCGGGCGGACAGCATCAGCTAGCGCAACGACAGGGTTTGTAACAGGCCGTCGCTCTGCTGCTGCGCACTTCTATGTCCACGTCCTTGTCCACGACCCTCCATCAAATCGCACAGACTGATCTGACTCAGAAAGTCGTGGATCTGTCCGGAGAGGTCTTCCCACAAGTGATGGGTCAGACAAGTTTCTCCCTGATGACAGTTGCCTTTGCCCTGACAATTGGTCACGTCAACCGACTCATCGACCGCGTCGATGATTTCAGCGACAAAGATCTCCTCGCCGCTCCGGGCCAGTCGATAGCCGCCGCCGGGGCCACGCGCGCTGGTGACCAGCTGCTCCCGCCGCAATTTAGCGAACAACTGCTCCAGGTAGGATAGAGAAATCTCCTGCCGGCCGGATATGTCTGCCAATGAGACGGGCCTCTTACCGCCGTTAATCGCCAAATCCAGCATGGCGGTCACCGCGTAGCGCCCACGAGTCGTCAGTTTCATAAGCTCAATTGTCTTATTCCCGACTATTTTAGTCAAGAATTAGACTGATCGGAATCAATCCTCGATTGGACCCGCTTTTTTCTGGGTTTCACTCAAAATACCGCGGAGAATATTGAGCTCCATTTCATCGAGCCTAACCCGGTTGTAGAGCCGTTTTAAGCGGCGCATCAACTGTCTGGGCGCCTCGGGCTTTAAAAACTCGATATCGATCAGGGTCCTCTCCAGGTGCTCGTAGAACCGGTCCATGTCTTCAGCGGTGGCGAAGGGCGTATCCCATTGGGCATCCTCGGCAATATTAGTCGCTTCACCCAACTGGACCATCCGCAGTTCATAGGCAACGATCTGAACGGCCATTGCGAGATTAAGGCTCGCGTAGGTCTCGTGAGTCGGTATGTGGCAATGCAGATGACAACGCTGCAACTCCTCGTTCAGCAGACCTCTGTCCTCCCGACCAAAGAGCACCGCAACCCGCTCACTGCCCGAGTGAACCGCAATGCGCTCCGCGCAGCGACGCGCATCCTGAACTGGCCACGGTATTCTGCGCTCACGGGCACTGGTGCCGACGACGAACTGGCAATCTGCTATCGCCTCATCCAAGGTGGCAACCACTCGCGCGCGCTCCATCACGTCGGTCGCTGAGGCCGCTCGCCACGTCGCCTCCGGAGCGGGGTATTCCAGCGGCGCAACCAGCGTCAGCCTCGTCAAACCCATATTTTTCATGGCCCGCGCGACGCCACCAATGTTGCCGCTGTGAGTGGTGTGGACGAGAACGATGTCGATGTTGTCAGGGTTCATGAGCTCACTGCCCGGCAGGGGAGCCGCAGTCTATCAAACCCGTATCGGGTTCTGCCCTCCCCTGTTATGATGCGCCGCCCTTTGAGACCGGATTTGGCGATGGAACCCACCGCATCCATGGCACTACGAGCAGCCCGCAAAGCGGGTGACCTGATTGTGCGTGCAGCGGATGATATGGATCGTGTTGGCTATCGCGCCAAAGCCGCCGCGGACTTCGTCACCGAAGTCGATATCGCTGCAGAAAAAGAAATCCTTTATCACCTGAGCAAAACCTACCCGGACCATCGCTTCGAATGCGAAGAGAGCGGGCTATCCGGAAACGAGGACGCTGAGTACACCTGGGTCATCGACCCACTCGACGGCACCAGTAACTTCCTCAGGGGCATACCGCATTACGCGGTGAGCATCGCTTGTCTTTATCGCGGCAAGATCGAGCATGCGGTGGTGTATGACCCCGTAAGGCGCGAGGAATTCATTGCCTCCCGGGGCAGAGGCGCGCAGCTCAATGGGCACCGCATCCGGGTCGGTGATCGTCAGGAGTTGCAGGAGACGCTGATCGGTACCGGGGTCCCATTTCTCGGTCATTGTGACGCACACCTCGACTGGTACTCGCAATCTCTGGTGGCGGTGACCAGTCGCTGCATGGGCATTCGCCGGGGCGGTTCCGCTGCGCTCGATTTGGCCTACGTGGCGGCCGGTCGACTCGACGGGTTTTGGGAAATGGGACTCAACCAATGGGATATCGCCGCGGGCGCCCTCTTGGTCCGGGAAGCCGGGGGCCTGATGACCGATCTATCAGGGGGTGAAGGCTGGTACGAGAGCGGCAATGTCGTCTGCGGCAATAGCAAACTGATGCGCCAGCTACTGCCCCTCGTCAAATGGTCTTAACGGCTCAGTCGAACCCGGGGGCCGCGGCAACGCGACGGCAGAGCAAGCCCACTGCGGGAGGCCGTCTCCTCCGTATCTAGGGAATCAGGCCTTCCTGATCAGCGCCTTCGCGCTCGGGCACCATGACGTCCTCTTTACTGACTCCCAACTGCAGCAATGTGGTCGCCGCGACGTACATCGACGAGTAGGTGCCGACCGCGACGCCCACCAGCAGTGCAATAGCGAAACCGAAGATCATCTCGCCTCCAAAGAGGGCGAGTGCGGCCAGTACGAGCAAGGTGGTCAAAGAAGTGACCAGCGTTCGGCCCAAGGTCTCGCTGAGAGAGATGTCAATGACCTCGCTGGGGCTGGCCCGGCGGATCTTACGAAGATTCTCGCGAATTCTGTCCGAGACCACGATCGTGTCGTTAAGCGAGTAACCGATCACCGCCAACAACGCCGCGAGTACCGTCAGGTCAAATTCGAGCCCGGTCAGCGAAAAGAAGCCCAGCGTGAAAACAACATCATGAGCCAGAGCGATGACTGCGCCGAGCGCAAATTTAATTTGAAAGCGGAACGCCACGTAGAGCATCACCAAGCCCAGTGCCGTCAGCATGGCGATGCCACCATCGTCCCGGAGTTCTTCACCCACCTGAGGCCCGACGAATTCGATGCGGCGCAACTCGACGGACATCTCTGTGGCGCCACGCAGTTTTTCCACCATCACAGCGCCCTGCTCATCGGAATAGCCGTCGGGCAAACGCACCAGCACATCCCGATCGGTGCCAAAACTCACTACCACCGCTCCCTCGTACCCCTCGCGGGCGAGGGTTTCACGCACCTCAACCAGATCCGCACTATCGCTGTAGGCCACCTCCACCAAAGTGCCTCCGGTGAAATCCAGCCCCCAGTTGAGTTGCTTTAAACCCAGTGACACAACCGCCGTCAGGAGTGCAATACCTGAGA
Organism: Halieaceae bacterium; assembly: GCA_011523115.1. Classification (GTDB taxonomy): domain Bacteria; phylum Pseudomonadota; class Gammaproteobacteria; order Pseudomonadales; family Halieaceae; genus Luminiphilus. Next base: position 8,124 of record WTHO01000003.1, read on the forward strand.
GCGCAACGGCAAGCCAACGCCATTTCATAAAGGGTATGGTTTTCATGAACTGGCTCCCGGCGTGGTCGCAGCCACTCGCCCTACGCCGCCGATCGACAAGGTTTTGACACGCCGCCCCCCGTACACAAGATTAATCAACGCGCGGGTGCCCATGATGGAAGAGAACATGGAGGTCAGGATGCCAACGGACAGCGTTACGGCGAATCCTTTCACCGGCCCCGTACCGACAGCGTAAAGAATAATCGCCACAATCAGCGTTGTGATGTTGGCGTCGAGTATGGTGACGATCGCCCGCTCAAAGCCACTGTTGATCGCCGTCTGGGGTGACGCTCCCCCCACTATCTCTTCACGAATTCTCGCAAAAATCAGGACGTTGGCATCCACCGCCATGCCCACAGTCAGCACGATGCCAGCGATCCCCGGCAGCGTCAGGGTGGCGCCCAATATGGACATCACGCCAACCAGTAAAACCAAATGACCGGCCAGTGCCACCACGGCCGCGACACCAAAAACGCGGTAGTAAAGCATCATAAAAATGACGGCCAGTGCCAGACCTGCCT
>WTHO01000134.1 GCA_011523115.1 Halieaceae bacterium
CTGGTTGGCGATATCGCCGCCAATGCCCAGCGTGTGATTGATGTTTGCCTCGCTCAGGCGGCCACTGGTGCAAGGTTGATCGTGTTTCCGGAGCTGACACTCACCGGGTATCCCCCGGAGGATTTGTTGCTTCGCGGCGACCTGTTGACAAGGACTGAGCGCGCGCTGCAGCACGTGGTGGCGTCTTGCCCTCCTGAATTGATGATAGTGGTGGGTTATCCGAGGGCCAGAGGGGGTCAGCTATTCAACACGGCGGGCGTGATACGTGAGGGCAGGGTTGTGGCGGAATACGACAAACAGTGCTTGCCCAACTATCAGGTGTTCGACGAGAAGCGCTACTTCAGCGCCGGTGATAGTCCCTGCGTCGTATCTTTTGAGGGTATCCAATTCGGGATCACTATTTGCGAGGACATTTGGCACCCGGAGCCTGCCGCTCTGAGCAAGGCGGCCGGCGCTCAGGTGCTACTGAACCTCAACGCGTCACCTTTTCACCGTGGCAAGCAGGAAGAACGAGTGGCCCGGGTGGCGACATGTGCCCGCGATAACGAGCTGGCTGTGCTGTATGTCAATCAGGTGGGCGGCCAGGATGAACTGGTATTCGATGGCGGCTCGTTTGCTGTAGGTGCTGACGGCGAGATCTGCGTGCAAGCCGAGAGCTTTGAGGAGTCTTGCGCAGAGGTTGTAGCGGATGTGGCTCGTCAGGGGCTTTTGGTGCCGGGTCATATAGTCGAAGCCAAAACCGACCTTGCTGCGGTTTGGGATGCGCTGGTGCTCGGGCTTCGTGACTACGTCGATAAAAATGGCTTCCCCGGGGTCGTACTCGGCCTATCGGGCGGTATTGACTCTGCCGTCACTCTCGCCGTGGCCACCGATGCGCTGGGGCCCGATCGTGTAGAGGCCGTGATGATGCCCTTTCGTTACACGGCGTCGATGAGCGTGGAGGATGCGGCGGCAGAAGCAGCGGAGTTGGGCGTTCGGTTCAGCAACATTTCCATCGAGCCCATGTATGAGGTCTTTATGGATGCGCTGGCAGGCGAGTTTGCCGATTTGCCCGCCAACATCACCGAGGAGAACCTTCAGGCGCGTTGTCGTGGTGTGGTGCTGATGTCCATATCTAACAAAAAGAATCTGTTGGTGCTGACGACTGGCAACAAAAGCGAATTAGCAGTGGGGTACTCCACATTGTACGGAGACATGGCCGGTGGATTTGATGTGCTGAAGGACTGTCCGAAAATGCTGGTATATGCCTTGGCTCGCTATCGTAATACGCTCAGTCAGTGCATCCCGGAGCGCGTCATTACGCGTCCACCCTCGGCGGAGCTCGCGCCTGACCAAAAGGATGAGGATAGCCTCCCTCCGTATGAGGTGCTCGATGAGATCGTTGAGTTATATGTTGAGGAAGACGCGTCCAAAGAGGAGATTATCGCTGCAGGATTCTCGTCAGAGGACGTGCAGCGAGTGATCAAATTGATCGACCTCAACGAGTACAAGCGCCGACAGGCGCCGGTGGGCGTCAGGATCTCACGACGGGGTTTTGGTCGCGACCGGCGTTACCCGATCACCTGGGCATGGCGGTCAGACCAACTATGACTTCAGCTCTTGGGCCGGTAGTTAAATTGGGGCGGATCTGGAGGATCAATTAGCCCAAAGCTGATTTCATTGAGCCAGGATCGTTGCAGTCCATCGACGGTATACACGCTGTCAAAAACGCATCCTGGTTTAAGATTCGGGTGATCGGGAAAATTTTCACAAAGCACGCCGATCGAGTCTTCAGCGAGATCATTGAGATCCAAAAGAAGGTAAGCCTGCGCCATGATGGCCAACCCGTCCGCCACGCTTGGGGTCTGCTGCATATGCTCAACAACATACTTGCCCCTGTTCAGTGCCGCCATGTAGGCTCCGCGCCGGAAGTAATAGTTGGCAACATGAATTTCATGGCGAGCCAGCATGTTGCGCATGTGGATCATGCGTTGACGCGCATCCGGTGCATAGGCGCTGTCCGGGTAGCGAGACAGTAGCTGAGAAAATTCTCCGAAGGCGATCTGAATGTGGCTGATATCTCGTTTTGTATCGTCTGACGGGATGAATCGCGAGAAAAAGCCGGGCTCGATGTCATAGGCTGCCAAGCCTTTCATGTAAAAGGCATAGTCGACGTTTGGATGACGCGGATGCAAACGAATAAATCGATCAGCAGATTCGGTGGCCGCTGCAAACTCGAAGGCGCCGTAGTGGGCGTAAATCAACTCGAGTTGGGCCTGTTCCGCATAACGCCCAAACGGATAGCGGCTCTCGAGCATCTGAAGACTGCGCACCGCCAGACCAAAGTTCTCGTTTTTAAGGTGGCGCTGAGCCTCCCGGTACAGCTGTTGCTCGCCTGAATCAGCAACGAGGTCGTCGTCATCGCCGCCAAACCAGGAACATCCTGATGTACACACCACCAGCAGCCACAATAAGGCGCCCGCGAGAAACCTGTTAGAAACCAAGACCGACTGTCCACCGTGGTACATTTGGCTCGGTAGTGTAAACGCAAGCGAGCCGGAGTCACAGCCATTGGACGACGAAGTTTTGGGGGATCAGGAGACACTCACTGCTCGCGTCCCGGAAGCGCTTCACGGGGTGCGCCTCGATGCCGCCGCAGCGACCTTGTTTCCCGAGTTTTCCAGAAGCCGACTCGCCGAGTGGATCAAGGCAGAGAGACTCCAGCGCAATGGTTGTGCGGCCAAGCCCCGCGACAAGGTGGCACTGGGTGACGAGGTAGTACTGATACCCGAGCACGAGGATCGCGTTGAGTGGGCGGCCGAGGCTTTACCGCTCGACATCTTATTCGAGGACGAGCACGTTATCGTCCTGAATAAACCTGCGGGGCTGGTTGTGCACCCCGCCGCAGGTCACCCGCATGGCACGCTCGTCAATCGACTGTTGGCGCACGCACCCGAGATGGCTACCTTACCCCGGGGCGGTATCGTTCATAGACTCGACAAAGACACCTCGGGCGTCATGTTGGCAGCGCGCTCGTCGCTGTCGCATCAGTCTTTGGTTCGGCAGCTGTCGGATCGATCGGTCAGTCGCCGCTATTGCGCAGTCTGTCGCGGCAGCTTTACCGGTGGCGGCTCGATTACCGAGCCGATTGGCAGACATCCAACATCGCGCATCAAAATGGCAGTCGTACCCGACGGTAAGCCAGCGGTAACGCATTATCGAATCGCCCAGCGGTTTGGCGGCCACACTCAACTCGATGTTAGTCTCGAATCGGGCAGGACTCATCAGATACGCGTTCATTTTGCTTGGTGCAAGCGTCCACTGGTGGGTGATCCCGTCTATGGTGGGCGGGCCACCCGGCCTGCGGGAGCGAGCCAGCGGTTGTTGGCAGCCTTGGCGGGGTTCACCCGGCAGGCATTACACGCGCAAGAGCTCGCGTTTATCCACCCTGAATCTGGCGAGCACTTGACGTTTTCCGCGCCCATCCCCGGGGACTTGGCTGACCTGTTGCAATGTCTTGGCGACGAGGACCCCGCTTGAATACTGACCCGCCACTGTTGGCGCCCGAGATCGGCATTGAGGGTGTGATGATCAGAGTCAGCACTCGTCGCGGTGGCATAAGCGCAGCGCCCTGGGATTCCCTGAATCTGGGTGATCATGTCGGTGACCAACCAGCGCATGTGGCGGAGAACCGCCGACGCTTGCAACGCGCGCTCTCCGTGCCAGCAATCAGCTGGCTCCGGCAGGTTCACGGTACCCGTGTCATCAAGGCGGTCGATGGGACCAGGCATGAGGCAGATGCGCAATGGACTGAGCAACGCGGGCGCGCTCTGGCCATTCTGACAGCGGACTGCCTCCCCGTGGTCTTGATCGCTGAGGATGCTCGATGCGTTGGCATAGCACATGCGGGGTGGCGGGGCCTTGCTGGCGGTGTCATTGAAGCACTGATTTCACAAATGCCCGTGGCGCAGGACAGCCTTGTTGCTTGGCTGGGTCCATCAATAGGTCGTCATGTCTATGAGGTGGGCCCTGAGGTAAGGGCCCGATTCGACCACCTCAACGAAAGCGAGCTAGATTCTGCATTCTTACCCTCGGACGCTCGTGAAGGGCACTGGTTGGCCGACCTGCCTGAATTGGCCAGAGGGGCGCTTTGCCGGGCCGGCGTCACGCGCATTATGGGAGAACAAAATTGCAGCTATACGCAAGTCGACCAGTATTTCTCTCATCGGCGCGACGGTTACCCGACCGGCCGCATGGCGACGCTGGTTTGGCGGACTTGATTTCAAATCGGGATCCACTGGCTTGCCATGAATCCGCCCGAGCCGACTAGGGATCGCAGTGTTGGCGCTTGAAAACGCCGTATTCGACCCCACCTCTTCTAGTATGAAGCTGACCCGCACAGCGGGTGCAAGGAGAGAGCAATGCGCATGGACAAGCTGACACATTCATTACAGGCAGCCCTCGGGGATGCTCAATCATTGGCCGTTGGCCGTGACCACCCCTTCATCGAGCCACTGCACATTTTGAAGGCGATGTTGGATCCGCCTGCCTCCCCCACTCGGGCATTACTCCGGGCAACGGGTATTCAGGTCGAGCCGCTGGCTGCTTCGCTGGAGGCTGCATTGGCGGCCAGTCCGACTGTGTCAGGGAGCGAGGACGTGCATATCAGCCAGGAGACCCAGCGGCTTCTGAATCGCGCCGATAAGTTGTCTCAGCAGGCCGGTGACAGCTACATCTCAACGGATTCGGTTTTGCTCGCGATGATGGACAGCAAGCCAACGTCCGGATTGCTGTCAGATGCCGGCGTGACGGCTGCGTCCTTATCGAGTGCGATCGCATCTGCGCGGGGCGGTGAGGCCGTTGACTCGGCAGAGTCTGAGGAAACGCGTCAAGCCTTGGAAAAATACACCGCTGATCTGACGGCGCTGGCGGGCGCGGGCAAGTTAGATCCTGTGATTGGTCGTGACGACGAGATTCGCCGCACCATACAAGTGTTGCAAAGAAGAACGAAAAATAATCCGGTATTGATCGGCGAACCTGGCGTTGGCAAGACCGCCATTATTGAAGGCTTGGCACAGCGGGTGGTCAATGGTGAGGTGCCTGAAGGTTTGAAGGATAAGCGGATACTATCGCTTGATCTTGGCGCTTTACTGGCGGGCGCCAAATTTCGGGGTGATTTTGAGGAACGGTTGAAGTCGGTACTCAAAGCGCTCACGAAGGAAGAGGGCCGAATCATCTTGTTCGTTGATGAACTGCATACCATGGTGGGCGCTGGCAAAGCTGAGGGGTCCATGGATGCGGGCAACATGCTGAAGCCCGCGCTTGCGCGGGGTGAGCTCCATTGCGTCGGTGCGACCACACTGAACGAATACCGGCAGCATGTTGAAAAAGACGCGGCGCTTGAGCGTCGCTTCCAAAAAGTCTTGGTAGAGGAGCCCAATGAGGAGGATACGGTGGCCATTCTGCGTGGCCTCAAAGAGCGTTACGAAGTGCACCATAGTGTGGACATCACTGACAGCGCCATCATTGCCGCAGCGCGACTCAGCCAGCGATACATCACCGACCGGCAATTACCTGACAAGGCCATCGATTTGATTGATGAGGCGGCCAGTCGCATCAGAATGGAGATCGATTCCAAGCCGGAGTCGATGGACCGGCTTGAGAGACGGTTGATTCAGTTGAAAATTGAGCGTGAAGCGGTCAAGAAAGACGAATCGTCAGCAGCCGAGAAGGAGCTTGTTCAGCTGGATGAGCAGATACAGACGATCGAGCGGGACTATGCGGGCCTCGAGGAGATTTGGTTGGCAGAAAAGGCGGCGGTGCAGAGCGTCACGCAGATCAAAAGTGACATCGAGCAGGCGAAGCTTGATCTGGAGGTGGCGCGCCGAGCTGGCGATCTGACCGTCATGTCGGAAATCCAACATGGCCGGTTGCCCGAGCTTGAGCAAAGGCTGCAGGCGGCCGCAGACGCAGATCAGTCAGAGCCAACGCTGCTCCGCTCTCGCGTCACCGATGAGGAAGTCGCTGAGGTGGTGTCGCGCTGGACAGGGATCCCGATAGCCAAAATGCTGGAGAGCGACCGCGAGAAGCTGTTGCAAATGGAAGAAACCCTGCATGGACGCGTTATCGGTCAGGACGAGGCGGTGACGGTGGTATCACACGCAGTACGGCGCGCGAGGGCGGGTCTTGCAGATCCGCAAAGACCCAACGGTTCCTTTTTGTTCCTCGGGCCTACAGGGGTGGGTAAAACCGAGTTATGTAAGGCGCTGGCAGACTACTTGTTCGATAGCGAGCAAGCCATGGTCCGTATCGACATGTCGGAATTTATGGAGCAGCACTCCGTCGCGAGATTGATTGGTGCGCCCCCTGGTTACGTGGGCTATGAAGAGGGCGGTTACCTCACTGAGGCCGTGCGAAGGAGGCCTTACTCCCTGTTATTGCTCGATGAGATCGAGAAGGCGCATCCAGACGTGTTCAACATCCTGCTTCAGGTCCTCGAGGATGGGCGACTGACTGACGGGCAGGGCCGCACAGTCGATTTTAGGAATACGGTTGTTGTGATGACCTCCAATTTGGGTTCCGAGCACATTCGCGAAGCGCTCTCTGAAGGCTCGAATGAGGCTGACTCCGGAGCGATGAAGGCGACTTTGCAGGCCAAGGTGATGGCAGACGTGGCCATGCACTTTCGGCCGGAATTCCTCAACCGGATCGACGAGTCAGTGATTTTTCACGCGCTGGAACAAAAGCATATTCGCGAGATTGCGGGTCTGCAGCTGGAGGCATTGAAGTCGAGGCTCGCGGAGCGATCTCTGACCTTGTCGGTTGATGCGGAGGTGATGTCACATCTCGCTGATCAAGGCTTTGACCCGGTCTACGGCGCCAGGCCGCTGAAGCGAACGATCCAGCGATTGATCGAGAATCCGCTAGCGGAGGCTTTGCTGTCTGGGAAGTTCACCGCGGGTGATGTCATACAGGCGGCGCGGGCCGGGGAGGTTATTCGCTTCACCAAGGCCTCCAGCGTCTCGCAGGTAGCGTAGCACCGAGACGCACGAACCCTGTCAACAGAAGGGCATCGACAGCGGTCGGTGATCTCCCTCTATCGGCCGCCAGCGCGCACTATTTACCCATTCCTAAGCTAAATGATGGGAGTGCGTCGTCATGCGCCCACCGCGCTCAAGGGCCTTCACACTGCTCGAGATGGTTGTCGTCTTGGCCATCATCGGTGTGATGGCGTCTCTTGCACTGCCGTCCTGGCGGTCAGCACAGCTCCGCGGGATTTCAAATGACGCTCGCACTGTATTGGAGCGGCTCGACCTGCAGCAAAAGCGACATTGGCAGCGTTATGCTCGCTACGCCTCGGCAGCAGAGCTGCCCGCCTTGGTCGCCCTGTCGGACACGGTGGCTATGCACTATGAGCTGAGCGTTGAATTGACGCCTGGTGGCTATCGTCTAAGCCTGCTGAGCCACAATGCCGATCTGTCTTCTCTGGGGCTCACCCACTGGGGGCTATGGACCCAGTTCCCTGCGGAAGGGTCACAGTAATGTTGCTGGATTACGCGATGGCAACAGCGCTGGGTTGCGCGGGAATGGCTGGGCTATTCCACCTCGCCGGTGAGGTACTGACGCTACAGAATCAGGTTTTTCAATATGGAGCCGCGGAATTGGTGCTGAGGGAGGTGAAGACGCTGGCCCACCTCACTCATGGTACCGAACACTTCTCGGGAATATGCAGTGAACCCAGTCTGAAGGACCTCTCATTCTATTGTGAAGTATTAGACGGTTGGTTGACGCATCTGCCGAATCATCGGTTTGAGACGCTCGGCGACGGCAGTATTGAGCTGTCATGGCAGTTACCTGATGGCGCGCGCGGGTCGTTAATCACCGGACTCGGGGAGGCCATGCGTTATCCATGACACATCACATTACCGCAAACATCGGATATGACCTATGCGGCCGAGCGCGCCGCATGCAGGAATCACCACCATGGGGCGAGCTCGCTGCGTCAGAGAGCGGTTTTTCGATTGTGGCGTGTTTGATTGCTAACACCCTTGCGCTGTCGATGTTGAGTGCACTTTTTGCCGCTAGCGCGGAGCTGGTCGCGACGACATATTTCTCGGGCGAGCGCATGGATCAAGGGGTTCGCTTGCGGCAAGTCAACCGGTATCTCGACTCGGTGCTCGCAATGGCGCAAATGCCCAGGGAATGGCGGCAACCGAAGGCGGCCTCGTCTGCGCCACCGCAGTGGCGAGTGCCTTCTGCTCCTTGCTCACTGCCAGAGTCTTTAGGTGGTGTTGGCGAATGGGGGGGAGTGAGTGTCATTCGGCTGGACGAGGCCCCCTGCCTGCCCGGTAAGGCCCAAGGGTCAGGGCTCTACATAGAAACGATTTATCCGTGCCCGGATGCCTGTGAGCCAGGAGCTGGCTATGCGCTGGCACCAGATGATTGCGCAGTCTCGACTACTGATGATGGTGCGATGCCTGTGCGGTGGCGTGCCCAATGGCAGCAAAGCCTCACGTCTCTGGAGGGTTGCCCACCGGGCACCCCGTGGGCGCGACTGGAGCGGATCGTGCTGAGTCATCGCAGCAGCGGGCCCGCTGGGAATTCGAATCAGCTCCGCGAGCAACGTCTGGCGGGCGAGACCGGGACACGCTGGACCCCCGGGG
>WTHO01000008.1 GCA_011523115.1 Halieaceae bacterium
ATCGCAGCGATGGATATGCTTCAGGGTGGCATGAGCTGGGACGAGATTGCGCAGTTGTCGAAGGCCATCGAGGCGGCGGGTGCGTCGATTATTTCAACGCACTTTACCTGGCACGAATCTCAGGTGCCGACCATCGCCACCATGGTACCACGGCGCGCCTTTACCGGCGTGACAAAACGGGTGCGCGAGGAAGTTTCGATCCCGGTCATCACCTCCAATCGCATCAACATGCCCGATGTTGCCGAGGCGGTGCTGGTCGATGGTGACGCGGATCTGGTCTCGATGGCGCGACCGATGCTGGCCGATGCCGAGCTCATGAAAAAGGCGGCAGAGGGGCGAGAGCACGAAATCAACACCTGTATCGCTTGTAATCAGGCCTGTCTCGACCACACGTTTGCCATGAAGACCACTTCCTGTCTGGTCAATCCACGCGCCTGTCACGAGACCATGATCAAGTGGGGCCCGGCCGCGGCCACAAAAAATATCGCCGTAGTCGGTGCAGGCCCTGCCGGGCTGGCCTATGCCACGGTGGCGGCCGAGCGCGGCCACGCCGTCACACTGTTTGATGCGGCTGATGAAATCGGTGGGCAGTTCAACCTGGCCAAGCAGGTGCCGGGCAAGGAAGAGTTCCACGAGACGCTGCGTTACTACCGTGCGATGCTCGAGAAGTATGCTGTTACCGTGAAACTGGGTGAGCGCGTTGAGGCTGCGCAACTCGCCGCCGCTGGCTTCGACCATGTTGTGGTGGCGACGGGTATCAATCCCCGGGTCCCGGATATCCCCGGCATCGACCACGAGAAAGTGGTGGGCTATATCGACGCGATCAAAGGCAACAAGCCGGTGGGCAAGAAGGTCGCGGTGGTGGGTGCGGGCGGTATCGGCTTTGACGTGACTGAGCTCATCACCCACGAGGGGACCAGCTCTGCGCTGGATATTGATCTGTTCGCCAAGGAGTGGGGTGTGGATTTCGAGAATCATCCCCGCGGTGGCGTGACCGGTGTGGAGCCGGTGGTGAGTAAGGCCGACCGTGAGGTGTGGTTGATGCAGCGCAAGGACACCCCCGTTGGTCGGGGTCTGGGTAAGACCACCGGTTGGACGAAGCGGTTACTGCTCAATCGTCGCGGCGTCAACATGGTCAACGCGGTGGAGTACGTGCGTATTGACGACGCCGGGCTGCACGTATTGATTGGTGGGCAGCCCAAGACTTTCGAGGTCGACACGGTGATCATTTGCGCCGGGCAGGAACCCGAGCGCAGCCTCTACGACGCGCTGGAGGCTGAGGGCCTGTCTGTTGATCTGGTCGGCGGTGCCTTTGAAGCTGCCGAGCTCGACGCGAAAACTGCGATTAATCAAGCAACGCAACTCGCCGCGGCGGTGTGACCGGTGCGCGCTGACTGACCCGCAAGTTTTCGGGGCGGCAGCGGCCGGTTTAGTACATTCGCGCGTGACAGTTGTCCCCTGTGCTGGCACTCTGCGCGCCGTTATCACGAACGCAACTGTGATAATGCCGCCACGTTAGTGCCACTAAGATAGAGAGGAAGTTCACCCATGGCCCGTTGGGAATGCATCGTCTGCGGACTGATTTACGACGAGAAAGAGGGGTGGCCCGAGGATGGGATCGCCCCCGGGACAAAGTGGGAGGACGTTCCCGACGACTGGACCTGCCCGGACTGTGGTGTGGGTAAAGACGATTTCGAATTGATCCCAGGCTCTGATGAGGGCGAGGCTTCGGCCGACGAGGCGGAGGCTGCGGGCGGCACAGAGTCCAACCTGCGCTCGGTGGTCGTGATTGGTTCGGGCCTTGCGGGCTACGGCCTCGTGCGCGAGTTGCGCCGCAAGGACGAAGCAGTGGCGATCACGGTGATCACCGCGGACGGCGGGGAGGGCTACTCCAAGCCGATGATATCAACGGGTTACACCAAGGACCTCAACGCCGACAAGCTGGCAGCGCAAAGTGCCGCTGAGCTGGCGGAGCAGTTAAACGTGTCGGTGCGTACCCGCACCCGTGTGGCGAACATCGACACGCAAAAGCAGGTGGTGCAACTTGAAGACGGCGAGACACTGCCCTATAGCGAGCTGGTCCTGGCTCTGGGGGCCGAATTGATAAGACCACCCATCGCCGGTGACGCGGCGGAGGATGTGCTTGGCGTCAACGATCTTGATGACTACCGACGTTTTCAGGAGTTGCTCGCGGCGAGAGGCGCCAAGAAGGTCGCCATTATTGGTGCGGGGCTTATTGGCTGTGAGTTTACCAATGACCTGCTGAATGGCGGTTTCACGGTTGAAGCAGTAGACCCGATGGGCTGGTGCCTGCCCACGCTCCTGCCTGAGCGGTCCGGGCGAGCGGTGCAGGCGGCATTGGAAGAAAAAGGCGCGACCTTCCACTTTGGTCCGCTGGCCACCGAAGTGAATCGCTCGGGCGAGGGTTACGCGGTGTCGCTCAATGATGGGTCCACGATCGAGGCCGATGCAGTGCTCTGCGCTGTGGGCGTGCGGCCCCGCACGGGGTTGGCAAGTGACGCCGGGATTGATGCGAACCGCGGTATCGTTACCGACCGACTACTGCGGACCAACGCGCCGAATGTCTACGCGATGGGCGATTGCGCCGAAGTGGCGGGGCATGTGCTGGTTTATGTGGCGCCGCTGATGGCGGCGGCGCGAGCGCTGGCTGCAACGCTGGCAGGGGAGCCGACTGAAGTGAGTTACCCCGCCATGCCGGTGGCGATTAAAACCCCCGCCTGCCCCGTCGTGGTCTCGCCGCCGGCAAAAGACGCTGAGGGCGACTGGCACTTTGAGGGAGACGCCCCTGATATCAAGGCGCTGTTCCGATCGGCAGAGGGTGACTTGCTGGGTTTTGCACTGACCGGTCAGGCGGTCAAGGAGCGAATGGCCCTGACCAAGGAGTTGCCCGCTATCCTCGGCTAAGAGGGTAGCCGGCAGAGACAAAAAACCCGCCATCAGGCGGGTTTTTTGTACTGGGTTCAGTGGGCGCTTAGAACTGGTATCGCAAATCGACGCCGTAGGTCGCAGGTGCGCCCCAATTGCCCAAGCTGAGGCCGAGGTCAGGTCCGAAGTTGAAGCTGAAGCTTCGGTACTCTTCGTCGGTGATGTTACGACCCCACAGCGCGATGCTCAGCGCCTGGCCATTGTCCATTTCGTGGAGCCAACTGAGTCTGGCGTCGACCAGTGTCCGGGACTGGTTGACCTCCTGATCAAAGGCCACGGGTACCGGCGTGGGGTAGGCCGCACTTGCGTAGGCGCCTTGAGTCGTTGCAATCGATACCGCGTCATCCTGATAGTTGGCAACCAACTGCAGGTTGAGCGTACCGTTACCCGCTTTGAGCACATCCCAGTCCATCACAAAAGTGGCCGAACTCTCGGGTAGCATTCCCGGCTGCGCGCGCACATCGAGGCCTAGGAAGTCCGGGAATTCGTCGAAGTCACCGTCAATAAAGGCATAGGTGGCCTTCAGGCGGAGCGAGGGAGTGACCGCCCAGGCGGCGTCAATTTCAAAGCCATCCCGAGACGCTTCTGCGGCGTTGTCAGTCTGCTGGGCGAGGTTGCCGCCAGTGGTGTCAATGGTAGACACCTGCATGTCGGAGTACTCGTAGTTGAAATAGGTGGCGTTAAAGCGCACGCGACCATCCAACAGCATCGACTTGATACCGATTTCCCAGCTCTCCATGTTTTCTTCAGTGAAGTCATCAGGTGTGCCGGTTTGGCGGTTGAAGTAGCCGTCGTTGAACCCACCTGCGCGGTAGCCGGTGGAGAAGCTGGCGTAGACGTTAATGTCATCCGAGAAGTAGTACTGGGCGACCAGACGACCCGAGACATCGCTGAAATCATTGCTGAAGCTTTGACCATACACCCCGGGGGTTTCCGGGATTTTCTCGAGATCGGCGAGATCCCAGTAATAGCCGGCGCCGAGATCAAATGGGATATCGACCGGGTTGCCCATCAGGGCGGAGATGGTCTCCTGAATCGCGACACCAATATAACCCGCGATGCCCGCGCTACCCGGCGCTGCATCTCGCCAAAGGTAGGTGATTTCCTTTTCTTCGTCGGTGTAGCGCAGACCTGCGGTAAAGGCCCAGTTGGTGCCGCTGGGGCGCCAGGTGGCCTCGCCGAAGACCGAGGTCGCTTTGGTGTCATGATCGGCAGAGCGACTGTAGCTCGCCGCCAGCGGGAATGTCGGGCTGGCAATGTTGCGCCACTCAGAGGAGTCGTCAAAGAAGAAAACTCCAGTGGCCCAGTCGACGGTGCCGGTACTGCCGACTAGCTGAAACTCATGTGAGGTCTGCTTGTAATCGGCATTCGACACCGTATCGAAGATCGGCGCGCGACCGAAATCATTAATGGTATCGACCATGTCGAGTGCCAGCTGAAAGTTATAGCTTGGGTCGAGGGGTAGGAGGCCCAGTCCGGGAATCGGGATCGCGGGCGGCACGACGCCGCCAAGTAGCGCCCCACCAATGGTTTGCAGCTGCAATTCACCCTGAATGCCGCCAATAGCAGAATTGTCCATGCCGTCTAGGTCACTCGACGTGTCTACCTCGACTGTGCGATGACCAAATATGTAGCGGAGTTCCAGCGAGTCATTGATCTCCCAGGTGGCCCTGAAAGTATCGGTAACGGTCTCCGTTTCAGTAAACGCTACCCCGTCTTTATAGGCATTGCTGGGGACGTTCCCCTTGTCTGCAAGCTCCCCCGCAGACCAGTTCACAAAGTCATTGGCCCAGCCGAGAAATTGGCCGACCTGAGGGATCTGCAGGACCGGCGCTGGCAGAAAGTTGGCGACGTAATACGCAATCCCGCCGACCCCTTGGGCGCGGGAGGCGCTGTCCGTCGGTACCCGGGCGTAGTCGCCCTGATAGACACCTGGCTGTACCAGCGCAATGGCGGGGTTGAAGCCGTTCACGTCGATCATCGGGTCGAGCTCGTTGAGCTCATCTTCTGCATGCGAGTAATCGAAGGTCCAGCGATCTACCGGTCGGACCTGAAACGCAACCCGGAAGCCCTCACGGTCCAGGTCTTGCGCGCCCGCTTTGCCCTCCGAGGCGCCGTCCCAAAACTCCTCGCGCTCGCGGCTATAGAAAGAGGCCGACATGCCGATCTTGTCGCCCAGCGGTACGTCGATCCGGCCGCTGAAGGCGCCATAATCATAGTCACCTACGGAGGCGCGCAGGTCGGCGCTGAACTCAGTGCCGGGCGCTTTAGTGATGAAGTTCAGGGTACCGCCGGTGGAGTTCCGGCCAAAGAGCGTGCCTTGTGGCCCTTTCAAGATCTCGATTCGCGCCAGATCGATCATGTCGACACCTGAGCCCTGACCCTTGCCCAGATAAACGCCGTCAATGTACTTGGCCACAGCCGTATCGAGTGAGAGGTTGGTCGAGGCGCCATCGCCGATGCCACGGATATTGAAGCCGGGCGAGCCCGCTGACCCCGGTGGAGTATAGCCATACACGCCCGCGACCTGCGTGATGAGATCGTCTGCGCTGTTGATACCGCGGTCGATAATTTCCTGGTCACTGAGGGTGGTGATCGAGATCGGGGTGTCCTGCAGATTGGCTTCGCGTCGCTCGGCGGTGACGAGTACCTCCTCGAGTTGAGCGGACGCAGTCTGCGCTGATACGGCTGCCCAAACGGCGGTGGCGAGCAGAGCGCGCTGGGTTAATGGCTTCATTAGGAAATTCCTCTCATGTGGTGTTATTCGTATCCGGTGATCAGGGGGTCGCCGGGTATTAGCGAGATCTTTGTCTCACTTTTGTATAGGCGCAGTATCCTTGAAAAGCTTACGCAGACAACGATAGAGCCTAGTCCATTTGAGTAATATGGCACTATTTATGCCAATTGTCTAACGCAGGTCTAAAAGAGGCCAGCCAGCAGGGCCGGTGACTCGAGGGCCTTCAATTACAGGGCGTTAATCACTCACCGTGGTTGGCTGTCATTGCCGAGACGGCCGCCTGAAGATCCCAGTAGGCGCGCAATGTGTGAATTTTTCCCTGCTCGTTGAGGTGATAGATCACCATCACGTCGATATTGACTGATTGCCCGCCAACCTGATTACTTGCCACCATCCAACAGGCGCAGCTGCCCGGGCCACTGGGAATGCGCAGGCGTGAGTCGAAGGTAGTTTCGGCGGGTGCAATCACGTTGTCCCAGAACCACTCGATGGCGGCCCTGCCGCGAAAGCCTTCACCGGCGGGGTCATAGGGCGAGGGCCCCACCGGATCCTGAAGCCAGGCGTCCTCGGCAAACTGATCAAGCCACGCGGATTTGTCGCCGGTCTCGGCTGCGCGTATCGAGGTGAGGTGCGCGTTAACTGCCGGGTGAGAAGTATCTGGGGTCATGGGTTTGGCTCCCGGTGGCAGGTGTGGGCTATAGCGGCGTTGTCATCAACCCCCGAAGCGGGAGTGTACGCCCTGAATCCGCTCGCGGCGTTGAGCGGCACGTTGCTCCGGTGTAAACGGAGGCCAGTTGCCGCCGAGGTAGGCAGGTAGATCAGCAAGCGGTAACTTTTTCACACGGGGCCAGCTCGATTCTTCGGGTAGCGCGTCCAGTCCCTGCCATCGCATGAAAATAAGGCCCCGGGAGTAGCCCGCGGTATCCAGCCAGTTTTTGATGCCAGGGTCCGTGCCCGCGATGACCAGCACGCACTCCGCCGTCGGCGCACAGCCCAGTTGATGCGCGTTCAGGCTGGTCACGCGGCTTTCATAATCGAGACTCGTGAACCACAGCGAGCCCAGCTGAATGGAGAGATAGGGCGCATCAGCCGTCTTGAAGGTGACCAGCAGCGCGTCCTCAGGCTGTAAATCCCAGTTACCGAAGGCGGAGTACTGCCCGATCAGCCCCCCCCGGGTTGCTCTGGGCGCGGAGAGGAAATTGCGCGGTGCCCGGTTCCACATGGTTTCAGCGAGTGTGAGCCAGCTTCGCGTGCGATCGACCAAGGACTGGCTGACGCGGTCCAACGCCGCCGCCATGGACGCAGGAGAGTTGAGCGCAGCGCCCTCCAGCGGCTGATCGATCCGTTCAATGAGGAGCGGTTCGTGCTGCTCTCCCAACCAGTCGTTAAAGGTGGCTCGAACAATCAGTGTCTCGGCGCCCTCTGCATTTTTCAGCCAGTTTGTCGCGCCCTCAGGACGCTCACGACCGACAAAAATCGTAAAGCGTCCTTCGGTGTCAGTTTTGATTTCATGGTCATACAAAACGTCGACGTTGGTGCTGGTGCCGGCGTTGCCGACGCCGGGCTGTCCGATCACCAATTGAAAGGTCAACTGTCGATTGCTGCCGCGTTGCCCGGTAATGCGATAAACCCCGTCGTCCGCGATCAGCGCGCCGTAATAATTGTTATCCGGGTTTTCCAGGCCCGCCTTGCTGGTCCAGTCCACGTATCTCGCGAATCGAGGGTGGTCATGAGAGGCGAGCGCACCGGTTTTAATAGATCCGATGGTGTACTGGAGCAGGCCTTTATAGGCATCAGCTATCGCCAGATCGTTGTCAAAAAAAGGGCTGGCCTGATAGAGCGCCAGTGCCTGCCGCTGTGCCTGCAGATAGCGTTCAAATGCCGCGTTTAACGTGTCATCACCGGGTGGTTCCTGAGCGGAGTTCGTTTGAGCGACGCCAATGAGGGTCGCAAGTAGCAGCGCGGTGATCACAGATCGAGGCATGGCCATTTCCCCACTTTGGACTATCGGCCAGATTCAGGTGGGCCGTTATAATTTGCGTCGATTCAACCGCAGGGAACAGCGCATTGTCCAGCGTTCGCGCCAACGACACAGACCGTGTTTGGGAGCCGCTTCAGATTGGCCCCATCACGCTGCGTAACGCCTTTATTAAAGCGGCGACAAACGAGAACATGTCGAAGAAAGGTGTGCCGACCCAGGCCATGGTGGCGCATCATCGCGAGCTCGCTGAGGGCGGTGTTGGGATGAGCACCATGGCGTACCTCGCAGTCGAAAAGACCGGGCGGACGCTGGCTGATCAGATATGGCTGAGAGCCGAGATCTTGCCCGACCTCAAAGCAGTGACCGATGCCGTGCACCAGGCAGGCGGCAAGATCGCCGCGCAGATCACCCACGGCGGCTCCTTTGTGACCGGTACTTTTGTGCCCTCGCCCCTAAAAAGCGCGAGTAGTGGGCTGAATGCGGCGGGCCTGTTGTGCGGCAATGTTTTTCGCCGAGCCATGACGGCCCGGGATATGGATGAGATGGTGGCGCGCTTTGTCGAGGGCGCCGAGCTCTGCGTCGAGGCGGGCTTTGACGCCGTCGAGATCCACATGGGCCATGGCTATTTACTGAATCAATTTATTTCGCCACTGGATAACCGGCGCACCGATGAGTATGGCGGCGGCCCCGAAAATAGAGTGCGATTTCCCGCGCGGGTGCTGCGCGCCGTCAAGGACGCGGTGGGTGACCGCATCGGCGTGTTGGCAAAAATCAACGTTGATGATGGCCGTTCCCGGGGAGCGCACGTCGACGATGCCATTGTCACCGCCCGGGCACTCGAGGAGGCCGGAGCCGACATGCTGGTGCTCTCCGGTGGCCGCAATGTCGAGTCCAACTGGTTCACCTTTGGCAGTAGCATGAACCTTGAGGCGATGATGAGCGTGATCGGCAAGTGGACGCT
>WTHO01000203.1 GCA_011523115.1 Halieaceae bacterium
TCGAGGGCGTAACACAGACGCTCTTAAGCTGCGGCTCCGAGGCACCACACCATGACGCGGAAGACTGATAAACAGCTGGGCATGCTCAAACCGATTCGACGCCGCGATTTTGTTCAGGGCGCTCTGGTGACCGCGGGTACGGCGCTGACTGCCCACCAGCTGGCTGCTGCCGATGCGCTCTCACCACCGCCGGCAGCTGACCCTGCTATCAGCGGCGAATATCCGCCCACTCGTACCGGTATGAGGGGCTCCCACCCCGGCGCATACGAGATTGCCCATGCGCTCGGGCGTGAGGGCGCGAGATTCCCGCAGCCCGCCGAGGCAAAAGAGCACTACGACCTTGTCGTGGTCGGTGCAGGCATCTCCGGGTTGGCAGCAGCCTATTTTTACCGACAAAAAATCGATCCAGACGCAAAGATATTATTGCTGGAAAATCATGACGACTTTGGTGGCCATGCCAAGCGCAACGAATTTCACCAAGGCGGCGAGATGGTGCTCTCGCTGGGAGGCACCCACAATCTCGAATGGTGGAAGTTCAGTGACGTAGTGACTGGCTTGCTGTCCGAGCTGGGTGTGGATCCCCACGCCATGCGTGAGGACATGACGTTTGACTACGGACACGACGCCCCCAACAGCCCCGCGATGTGGTTCGACGCCGACACCTACGGACAAAGCCGGCTCCTGCCTAACTTCAGCCTGCGGAATCGGCTAACGAAGGAGCAAATTGAGCAGATACCCATATCTGAGGAGGGACGCGAGTCTTTACTCCATTTCTACACGGGTGCCGTCGAGCCCTTGGCGCTCTCTCGAGCAGAGGTCGAAACACTGCTCAGCCGAATAAGCTACCCGGATTTTCTCAGGGAATACGCGCGTTTGACCGAGGATGCGATTCAGCTATTTGATAAAGACCAGCATGGATCGTGGGGTCTTGAGATGCGTGCGCTCTCGGCTGCTGAAGCGATTGAGGTCGGATACCCGGGTTTGCAGCTATTTGGACAGGATTGGGAGGGCGAGGATTTTCAGTACCCCGTTGCCATGTGGCCGGATGGCAACGCCAGCCTGGCCAGACTGCTGGTGGCCAAACTGATCCCTGAAGCCGCCCCGGGCGCCAACGCCCAAAATATTGCGACGGCCAACTTCGATTATTCCCTTTTGGACCGGGAGGCCAATGACGTGCGGCTACGGCGTAACGCAACTGTCATCCACACGGAGAACACTGACACGGGCGTATCGGTGACCTATGCGTCCTCGGGCAACATTCATCGCGTCACGGCCACGCACTCGGTGCTCGCTTGCTATCACAGCATCATCCCTCATTTGTGCCCTGCTATCCCTGCCGCGCAAAAAGACGCGCTCAAGTATCAAGTCAAGATGCCGCTCATATTGACCAACGTACTGATTCGTAACCGTCACGCACTCGACAAACTGGGCATCGACGCCATCTCTTGTCCGGGCCGCTTGCACGGCAGGCTGTTCCTTTTTCAAGGTATCCAGACAGGCGGCTATCAGAGCAAGGGTGATGCCGTGTCGCTGGTTTTTTGGGGATCGGTGTCACCGCCAAAGGACGCAATCGACATCCGCAGTCAGCTCAGAGGATCGCGTCAGAGGCTTCTGGAACTATCTTTAGATGACTTTGAGAGAGAGATCCGCATGGTACTCGATGAGTTACTGAGCCCCGCCGGCTTCGATGTGTCCGAGGATATTCTCGCGATCACAGTCAATCGGTGGCCGCATGGTTATGCCTATGAATACATGCAACTGTGGGATCCAGACTGGGAAGAGGGTGAGGCACCACATGAGATTGCGCGGCAGCGATTTGGCTCCATCGCCATCGCCAACGCAGACGCGGGCGCCTCAGCCTACACTCATGTCGCGATTGATCAGGCCTCTCGCGCCGTCGATGAGCTGGCGGCAATACTTTAGCGCGCATGGCATCGGGGGCCCGCAAGGCCCAGCAATGCGCACCACATATCAGGGAGTTCACGCTTAATGGAACACCGTTGCCAGTGCCCCTGTGGCACCAACCAATTCTCAGCGCAAGGCGAGCCCATCGTTCGCTTCTTCTGCCACTGCACGATCTGTCAGGATAAGTATCAGGCGCCGTTTGCAGACGTGACCCTGTTCAAGCTACCCGCGGTGACGCTCCCCGAGCAGGCGACCACGTATGGTAAGTACAAGCGCTTTGTCGCCATTGACCGGGGGATCTG
>WTHO01000062.1 GCA_011523115.1 Halieaceae bacterium
TCGCCAGCGCCGCAGTGCTGGGAACAGCACTGCTGAGTGGCTGCGACATACCACCTCAGGAGACCGTGCAACGAGGTTATCGCGGCACGGGCATGGAGGCGGTGTATAGCCCCGAAGCCTTGCAGGACTTGGTCGACGCCAATCAAGTGCCGGCGGCGATTCCTGCAGTGAGTTCGGAAGGCCCAAGAGCGGGGGACGTTTATCAGAATGTTCAAGCACTTGGTCATCTGTCAGTCGGTGAATTCACTCGTCTCATGGCGGCGATCACCGAGTGGGTATCTCCCGAGCAGGGCTGTAACTATTGCCACGTCGCGGGCGAGGGGTTTGAAGCCGACACGCTATACACCAAGAAGGTGTCGCGTGTGATGATACTGATGACTCAGAACGCTAATGAAAACTGGGGCGCTCACGTCGGTGGCGCAGGAGTGACCTGCTACACCTGTCACCGCGGCAACAATGTCCCGGAGAAAGTCTGGACCATTGGTGTCCCACCGCGACACGCATCAGGGATGGTGCATCAAATGCAGAACGTCGCGCACCAGGAATCCAATGCCTACGCGTCACTGCCCTTTGACCCCTTCACGCGCTATCTGCTCGAGGACAACGCCGCCAGGGTTGCGGGTGACACCGCACTCCCGACAGGGCACGAGTCCTCGATCGAGAGCACAGAGTATGTCTATAGCCTGATGATGCACTACTCCGATGCCCTCGGAGTCAATTGCACGCACTGCCATAACAGTCGCGCGTTCGCCGCCTGGGATCAGAGCAATTCTGAACGAGTGAAGGCTTGGCACGGGCAGCAGATGGTCAAGGAGATGAACAATGAGTACATCAACCCGACCAACGAGTGGCTCCCGGCCTACCGACAAGGACCGCTGGGAGATGCGCAGAAAGTGAACTGCGCCACCTGCCATCAGGGCGCATACCAACCTCTATTGGGCGCCAACATGCTGGCTGACTACCCCAACCTGAGCAAACTCGCGCCGGCTCCTGAGGCTGCCGACTCCATTATGGATGCCGTGGAAGAGGCGGTAGAGGACGCGATGGATATGGTCAATGAGATGGAGAGTGCAAGCCTTGACCAAGGCGCGTCGACAGGAGAGGCACACTGATGAATTACAGGGGCAGCTCAGTTGCCCCACTCTGCCGGCTTGACGGCAGAACAGTTCTGAGCCGGGTCGGTTTGACCCGACGAGGAAGGATGAATACGACACTCGCGAGTGAAGTTTTAATCCAAAAGGCGTCGCCTGAAAGCACTTCGGTGTGATCAGTCGGCATATGTAGAAAACAAACGTACATGGGAGGTATTTACCATGAGTAGTTTGTCTGATAGCGAAGCCAAAGAGTTTCACTCAGCTTATGTGACTGGGCTCCTCGGCTTCGTGGGCATTGCGTTAGTTGCGCATTATTTGCTCTACGTGTGGAAGCCTTGGTTCTAAGAGCCAACGGTTACAAGTAACTAAGTAACGGAGACAAATCATGCACAGATTCTGGATGTTGTTTGATCCACGCCAAGTCCTGACGGGTCTGACAGTGGCATTGTTTACATTGGCACTGACTATCCATTTTATTCTGTTGAGCACTGACAGATATAACTGGTTAGGTGATCCGAACGGCGGCGGCCTTGCCGTTAGCACCCATCAAGAGGCTCTGCCTCCTGTTAGGAGCTAACACGTTTTACAGGCCCCTCCTGGGGGCCTGAAGTTTTACGACCCGTGGTGAAGCCGTCAGGTGGAACCGGTGGTGTTGGAAGTGGAGAAGTTTGCGATCACCCTGCCCCCAGAGCTGTCGATCGCCCTGAAAACTGAACCGCTTTTCTGGCGCCATCTCCCTTCGGGAGCGGGTCATTTTATTTTTGGGTGATCAATATGGATTTACAGTCCGCAACAAGTGACCCCAGCCACTCGGGTGACGCCGTCTCATTTGACGACGAACCACTGATCATCGTCGATACGCAGGACCAAATCTTAGGCCATGGCTCAAAGGCCGCCCTCCATCAAGGGACGGGCACCCTCCATCGTGCGTTCTCTATATTTTTATTCAACTCGGCAGGCGAGCTGATGTTGCAACAGCGCAGCGCGGAAAAGCCGCTTTGGCCGGGGTATTGGTCAAATACCTGCTGTAGCCACCCGCGCCGCGGGGAATCCTACGGCGTCGCCACTCAGCGCCGTTTGCGTGAAGA
>WTHO01000123.1:0-2222 GCA_011523115.1 Halieaceae bacterium
CAGGCGGCCTTTGCACAGGATTGGCTGAGTCGCGAAGCAGTCATGCTCGAATCCCTGCTGTGTTTCAAGCGCGCGGGTGCAGACGGCATCCTCACCTACTTCGCGATGGATGCCGCTCGCCTGCTCAACGCCTGAGGCCGCCGTGCGACATAGGACGCGCGTTTTATTTGGCTTGATATTGTGTGTTGCACTGTCTTCGACCGCCTCCGCTCAATCGGATGCGACGGGTGCTGACTGCGGGTGCATCTGGCAGGGGAGTTTTTCAGAAGTGGCGCCCGAGTCGGATCTGGTCTTGCTCGGTGAGGTCACGCGGATCAAGGGCAACGCCGTTGATCTCGTGCCCGAGCAGATCTTACTGGGCGAATTTTGGCTGGATAGCCTCCGGGTATGGATGCAGACCCGAGATTATTGCCGACCCCCTGCTGAGGAGTTTCCAGTGGGCAGCCGTTGGATCATGGCGCTCGCAGAAATTACGGAAGTGCCCGAGGATGGCTTTGATCCCTCGACGCCGAACCAGAGCTATGGGCGACCCTTCGACTTTGTACTGTCGAGTTGCGGGGGCTATTGGCTGCGCGTCAATGGCGCCACCGCCGTCGGTAATCTCGTGCCCGGCATGCCGCGCTTCTACCATCAACCGGATATGTCACCCGTGCTGATCGATCTCATTGCGGGTTATCTCGATGGAGCGGTGCCGGAAACGGCGCTGGTTGAAGCGAGCCGGGAGCGACCCGATGCAGTGGATGAATTGATACTCGATACCCGGAGTTTTCTCAGAGGCCAGGAAGACTGGCTCCCTGATACGAGCCCTGAGGATCTCGAGGCGCCCTAACCGCGAACCTCAGGGTCTGAGCAGCCCCATCATCTCGTCGATCATCATCAGAGACAGCCCCCAGATGCGGTAGCAGTCATAGAGGTAGGAGTCCGTTTCCATTTTCTGCCCTTTCCACTCCCACTCGAGTGGTTCACGGTTGCCCTCATCCATCAAAAAGTGCAACGGCACCCATACCACATCATCAACCTCGTCGTTCGGGGTGAGTTCTGGTAACTCGCTCACGCTAAAAATAAAGGGTGTAACCAGCATCTCGGGGCGGTCTTTACGCCAGCCGGTATTAACGTCGGACAGCTCACCCAGCGGTGCACCCCACCGCGACAGATCAACACCCAACTCCTCCTCGGTCTCTCGCAATGCACAGGAAAAGTTGGAGCGGTCTTCGGGGTCGCGCCGCCCTCCGGGAAACCCCATATGCCCTGACCAGGGATCCCCCTCACGGGTGGCACGGCGAATCATCAGAAGTTCTGTCGCCTCCTGTCCCTCGCGCACCATGATGGCAACGGCTGCGCGACCCGAACGCGGCTCGAAGCCCGCGTCCTGCTTAACGAAGCCCTGCAGCCGGCGGTGCAACTGCTGAGTAAGATCTCGCATGGGTTCCTCATCGTGTGGCCGCCGTCAGTGAAGCGCAGCGCGGAATAGTCTCAAGCGGGGTGCCACATGTTAACGGTTTACCGACCATGAGATCAGCAGATGTCCCGCATTCATGGCGTGCCGGTGGTCCGGCATGACCAATGGGCTTCCGGTATCATTGTGCACCTCTTTTAATATTTGGGTGTTCTTCTGTGAAACCTTACGCGGCATATGCCATTGGCGCGGCGCTGGTCGATACCGAAATTCAAGTGACCGATGACGAGCTGTCATCCATGGGTGTGGAAAAAGGCATGATGACCCTTGTCGATCAGGCACGACAGGCGGACATGCTGACTCAGCTTTCAGATCATTTGATTGCGGCGAGCCATGCCTCAGGGGGCAGCGCGGGTAACAGCATGATTGCCACCGCGCTCATGGGCTCTGCCACCTACATGAGTTGCAAAGTGGCAGATGATCCCGATGGTGACATTTACCTCGCCGATCTGGAGCAGTCGGGCGTCGCGCACGGACTCTCGGATCGCAGCGATGCGGGCGTGACGGGAAAATGCATTGTACTGATTACGCCCGACGCCGAGCGATCGCTGAACACCCACCTTGGTATTTCAGAGACGCTGTCGACCAACGAGGTCAATGAAGCGGCTATCAGAGACTCCGAGTGGGTCTACCTCGAGGGATATCTTGTGACCTCCCCCACAGGCCACGCCGCTGCCCTCAAGACCAAAGCGTTGGCAGAGCAACATAACGTGCGGACCGCGGTCAGCTTCTCTGACCCGGGCATGGTCAAGTTTTTTCGGGACAA